>JACVRX010000002.1 GCA_014534205.1 Jiangellaceae bacterium | reverse complement strand
GGATGCGCACCGTGGTCACCCGCGGGGCGTACGGGCTCATCTCGTCGGGGCCGTCGATCGCCTCGGACATGACGTCGAGGATGTGCAGGCGGGCCTCGCGCGCCTGGGTGAGCGCCCCGGCGAGCACGCTCGCGGGGAGGCCGTCGAGCTTGGTGTCGAGCTGGATGGCGGTGACGAAGTTCCGCGTCCCGGCGACCTTGAAGTCCATGTCACCGAAGGCGTCCTCGGCACCCAGGATGTCGGTCAGCGTGACATAGCCGCGCTGCCCGTTCACCTCCCCGGAGATCAGCCCCATCGCGATGCCTGCGACCGGCGCGCGCAGCGGCACGCCGGCGTTGAGGAGGGACATGGTGGAGGCACAGACCGACCCCATCGAGGTCGACCCGTTGGACCCGAGTGCCTCGGACACCTGCCGGATTGCGTACGGGAACTCCTCGCGCGTCGGCAGCACGGGGATCATCGCCCGCTCGGCCAGTGCGCCGTGTCCGATTTCCCGGCGCTTCGGCGAGCCGACCCGACCGGTCTCGCCGGTGGAGTACGGCGGGAAGTTGTAGTGGTGCAGGTAGCGCTTGGACTTCTCCGGCGCCAGCGTGTCCAGCTTCTGCTCCATGCTCAGCATGTTCAGGGTCGTGACGCCGAGGATCTGCGTCTCTCCTCGCTCGAACAGCGCGGAACCGTGCGCGCGCGGCACCGGGCCGACCTCGGCGGACAGCGTGCGGATGTCCGTCGTGCCGCGGCCGTCGATGCGCACCTTGTCCCGCAGCACGCGTTCGCGGACGAGCGCTCTGGTCAGCGCTCGGTAGGCCGCCGCAACTTCCTTGTCGCGGCCTTCGAGCTTGGCGCCGAGCACGTCGCGTACGCGTTCCCGCAACTCATCCATCCGGTGCTCGCGCTCGACCTTGGCCCGGATCGTCAGCGCCTGCGCGAGCTCAGACCGGACCTCGGCTTCGACGGCGGCGTAGACGTCGTCCGTGTAGTCGACGTAGAGCGGGTACTCGCCGACCGGCTTGGCGGCGCTGGCCGCCAGCCGCTGCTGGGCTTCGCACAGTGCGGTGATGAACGGCTTGGCGGCCTCGAGTCCGGCAGCGACAACTTCTTCTGTGGGCCGCGGCCGGCCGGCCTGGAGAAGACTCCACGTGCTCGCCGTCGCCTCCGCTTCGACCATCATTATCGCCACGTCGCCGTCGGGAAGCACCCGGCCGGCCACCACCATGTCGAAGACCGCGTCCTCGAGCTGCGCGTGATCGGGGAACGCCACCCACTGCTCGTCGATCAGCGCGACGCGGACCGCCCCGATGGGCCCGTTGAACGGCAACCCGGCGAGCTGGGTGGAAGCCGACGCAGCGTTGATCGCCACGACGTCGTAGAGGTGCGTCGGGTGAAGCGACATGACGGTGACGATGATCTGGATCTCGTGGCGCAGTCCTTTGGCGAACGACGGTCGGAGCGGCCGGTCGGTGAGCCGGCAGGTGAGGATGGCCTCCTCGCTGGGCCGGCCCTCACGGCGGAAGAACGAGCCGGGGATGCGCCCGGCCGCGTACATCCGCTCCTCGACGTCGATCGTCAGCGGGAAGAAGTCCAGCTGCTCCCGCGACTGTTTTGACACGGTGGTGGCGGAGAGCAGCATGGTCTCGTCGTCGAGATAGGCCACAGCGGATCCGGCGGCCTGCCCGGCGAGTTGTCCGGTCTCGAACCGGATGGTGCGGGTGCCGAACCGGCCGTTGTCGATGACGGCCTCGGCGGTATGGATGTCTCGACCCGTCACGGGTCACCCTCCTTCGGGTTTCGAGGGTGGCCGGCGGTGATGTTCGGTCTTCGATGGAAGCACCCGGGCGCCTGGCGGATCCCGGATGCCACTACCGAGGACCGGCGACATTCCTTCGGCCACCTCAATGGTGGTTGTGGTCGTTGTTCAGTTGTGGGATGCGATGCCAGGAAGCGGCCTCCCGATGGGGACCGCTCCGGACGCCACGGGTCAGCGCCGCAGACCGAGCTTCTCGATCAGCTGGCGGTAACGCGTGATGTCGGTGCGGGACAGGTAGCCGAGCAGCCGGCGCCGACGCCCGACGAGAAGCAGCAGACCGTGGCGGCTGTGGTGGTCGTGCTTGTGCTCCTTGAGGTGCTCGGTGAGGTGGTTGATCCGGTGCGTGAGCAGCGCGACCTGGACCTCCGGAGAGCCCGTGTCGCCCTCGGACCGGGCATGCGACGCCATGATCTGCTGTTTGGTGGCAGTGTCGATCGACACGGAACTCCTTCGTAAGTTGGTGCGCGGCGCTCCCGGGCACGTCCACCGGGGCTCTCTCGACGTCCGCGGCCGTTCCGACGGCAGGCAAAGACTACCAGCGGCGGGTGTTCAGCCGGTAATTGCGGCCGCATCCACCGTGATCCAAGTCTGTTCACTGCAGCTCGTGCTACTGCCGCAGACTTCGGTCATTCCTTGGTACGACCAGTAGCCGCAGCGGCCGGAAGAATGCGGCCTCGTGAGCAACATGAAGCGCAGGTTTACACGGGTAGGGAACCGGATCGGCGTCTGGATGTACCGGACTCTGAACGGACGGCCGTCCAGGGCCAGTAGACAGGTCAAGGTGCTGGTGATCACGACGCCAGGGAGGAGGACCGGCATCCCGCGCGCGACCTGTGTGCGCTTTTTGCAGACGCCCAGCGGGTTCGTCGTATGGGGCACCGCCTCCGGCTCTCCGCGTGAGCCCGACTGGTTCCGCAACCTCCGCGCAGCGCAGTTAGCCGATGTTCAGGTCGGAGCGAAACGGCTGAAGGTCCGCCCGCGCGAGCTGGTCGGCGCCGAACGCGACGCCACGTGGAACACCGTGGTGCTCGCTGAAGCGCCGAAGCTGGCGAGGTACGAACGGCGAGCGCGGCGGACGATCCCGGTGGCGTTGCTCCAACCAGTCGACGGCGGGTCGACCTGACGATCTCTACACGCCGAGCAGCGCGTGGGTTTCCTCGACGTCGCGGCGCATGCGCATCACCAGCGCGTCGACGGAGTCGAACTTCACCTGCCCGCGGATCCGCTCGACGAACTCCACGGCGACCGGCACCCCGTACAGCTCCAGGTCGTCGCGGTCCAGTGCGTACGCTTCGACAGTGCGCTCGACGCCGCCGAACGTCGGGTTGGTACCGACGGAGATCGCGGCCGGCCAGCGCTCGCCGTCCGGTACCCGCGTGAGCCAGCCGGCGTAGACGCCGTCCGCCGGCACGACCTGCCCTTCCGGCGGGGGCACGTTGGCCGTCGGAAACCCCATCGCCCTGCCGCGTCCGTGCCCGCGTACCACGACGCCGCCAACTCGGAACGGACGGCCGAGCGCCGTCGCCGCGGTCGCCACATCCCCGACGAGCAGCCGCTCCCGGATGTGCGTCGAGGACCAGCGCGGCACGATGGCGTTGCCCATCGAGTCGAGGAGCTCGACCACGAAGCCGTGTTCCTTGCCGAGCCGCTCTAGCAGCGGGACGTCGCCCGCGGCGCGGTGGCCGAACCGGAAGTCGGAACCGACGACGACGGCCCTGGCATGCAGCAAGTCGACCACGATCTCCGCGACGAAGTCCTCTGCACTCTGCTCGGACCGCTCCCGACCGAACAGCAGCACCAGCACGTGGTCCGCGCCTGCCTGTTTCAGCAGCTCCGCCCGGCCGCCCACCGGAAGCAGCAGCGGTGGCGCGACCTCCGGCCGGATCACCACCATCGGGTGCGGGTCGAACGTGATCGCCACCGCCGGCACGCCCAGCGCACGCGCGTGCTCCGCCGCCCGCCCGACGACCTCCCGGTGCCCGCGGTGCACGCCGTCGAACACTCCTATCGTGACCGCGGTAGGGCCGAGGTCCCTCGGGACCTCGGCCGGCGAATGCCAGATGGTCACGGCTGCTCCGCCGTTTCGACGTCCGCCCCGTCGGGGGCGCCGTCGGCGAACACCACCAGGTGCTTTGCCCGTGGACCCCGGTCCTCGACCAGCGAGAGCAGCTTGCCCTCCGGGCCGAACACCGCGACAGGTCCCGGCCCACGACCGGTCCGCGGCAACGGCGCTCCGTGCGCGACCCGCTCCGCCGTCGCGGCGTCGACGTCGAGCCGGGGAAACGCCGCGCCCGCCGCTTGCTCCAGCGGCATCAACACGAACTCCCGGCCGAGCTCGTCCATCGTGCATGCCGCATCAAGGCCGAAGGGACCGACGCGGGTGCGGCGGAGCACGGTCAGGTGGCCGCCCACGCCCAGGGCAGCACCGAGATCGCGCGCCACGGCGCGGACGTATGTGCCGGACGAGCAGTCCAGGTGGACGTCGACGTCGACGTAGCTTCCGTCCCGCCGGATGGCCACGACGTCGAAGCGGTGCACGATGACGTCGCGGGCGGCGAGCTCGACCGGCTCGCCTGCTCGAGCTCTGGTGTAGGACCTGACTCCGCGGACCTTGATCGCAGAGACGGCACTGGGAACCTGCCGGATCTGGCCGGTAAGGGTCTTGGTCTCGGCCCGCACAGCTGCGTCCGTCACGCCGGACGCGTCGGCGCCGCCCACCACGTCGCCCTCGGCGTCGTCGGTCAGCGTCGCCGCACCGAGCCGGATCGTCCCGGAGTAGCTCTTGTCCGCACCGGTCAGGTAGCCGAGTAGTCTGGTGGCTCGCCCGACGCCCACGACCAGGACGCCGGTGGCCATCGGGTCCAGCGTGCCGGCGTGACCCGCCTTGCGGATGCCGGTCAGCTTGCGTATCCGCGCCACGACGTCGTGCGAGGTCCAGCCGGCCGGCTTGTCGACGACAACCAGCCCGCCCCGGGCTGCGAAACTCACTCGACGCGGTCCTCGCGGCCCGCTGGCGACCGGTACGGGTCGGGCTCACCCGCGAACGACGCCCGCGCCGCGCTGCGCGCCACCTCGGCATCGGACTCGCGCGCCCGCCGGACGAGGTCGTCGATACGGGCCGCGCTCTCCGGCACCGCATCGGCCACGAACGTCAGAGTCGGGGTGAAGCGGACCCCGGTCTGCCGCCCCACCTCACTACGGAGCAAGCCCTTGACGCTTTCCAGCGCAGCCGCGGTGTCGGCACGCGCCGAGGCGTCCCCGTACACCGTGTAGAACACCGTCGCATCACGCAGGTCACCCGTCACTCGGGCTTCGGTGATGGTGACGAAACCCAGCCGGGGATCTTTCACCCGCCGTTCCAGGGTGTCGGCGACGATCACCCGGATCCGGTCGGCCAGCTTTCGGGCGCGGGCTCGGTCGGCCACGTCGTGCTCCCTTCCGGCTCGTCGGTACTCGAGTAGATCACCCGGTGCGCGGACAGCAGGTCGACCTCTGGACGCTGGGCGACCAGCCGTTCGGCGCCGTCCAGCAGCCGGTGGCAATGCCCTGGGTCCGCCGCGACGACAGCTATCCCGAGCTCCGCCCGCCGGTGCAGGTCGAGATGCCCGACCTCCGCCGCGGCGACAGGGAACCGGCGCTGCAGGTCGGCCACGATCGGCCGGATGACCGCGCGCTTCTGCTTGAGCGATCGGACGTCGCCGAGCAACAGGTCCAGGCTCAGCGTGCCGGTGAACACGCCCCCTCGTCCTCCTCCTCCGCGCCACCCACTGCATCAGGTTTCAGCACCGTAGTCGGTGGTTCACCAGGCACCCGAGCGGCACCCGAGCCTGGTGTACCACCGCGAGGCAGGCTGAACGTGACCGACTGGACTCAGCTGCGCGGCTTCTCCCGCACCTCGAAGGTCTCGATCTGGTCGTCGACCTTGATGTCGTTGAACGACCCGAGGCCGATGCCGCATTCGAAGCCCTCGCGGACCTCCGTGACGTCGTCCTTGAACCGGCGCAGCGACTCGATGGCCAGGTTGTCGGCCACCACGACGCCGTCGCGAATCAGCCGCGCCCGGGCGTTGCGGCGGATCACGCCGCCCGCCACCATGCAGCCGGCGATGTTGCCGAACTTCGAGGATCGGAACACTTCGCGGACCTCCGCCGACCCGAGGGCGACTTCCTCGAACTCCGGCTTGAGCATGCCCTTGAGCGCGGCCTCGATGTCGTCGATCGCCTGGTAGATGACCGAGTAGTAGCGGATCTCCACGCCTTCCCGCTCGGCAAGCTGCTCGGTGCTCTTCGCCGCCCGGACGTTGAACGCGATGATGATGCCCTGGTCGATCGACGCCAGGTTGACGTCGTTGTCGGTCACCGCGCCGACGCCGCGGTGAATGATCCGCAGGGTGACGTCCTCGCCGACGTCGATCTTGAGCAGTGCGTCCTCGAGCGCCTCCACCGAGCCGGAGACGTCTCCCTTGATGATCAGGTTGAGCGTCTCGACCTTGCTTGCCACCAGCCAGTCCTCGAGCGTTACTCGCTTGCGCGCCTTGGCAAGCGATGCGTTGCGCTCCATCGCCTCGCGCTTCTCGGCGATCTGCCGGGCGGTGCGGTCGTCGTCGGCGACGAGGAACTTGTCGCCGGCGTTCGGCACGCTGGTGAGACCGAGGACCTGGGCCGGGCGGGACGGTCCCGCCTCCTCGATCGGCTTCCCGAACTCGTCGAGCATCGCCCGTACCCGCCCGTACGACTGTCCAGTGACGATCGCGTCACCGGAGTGCAGCGTGCCGCGCTGCACGAGCACGGTCGCGACCGGGCCGCGGCCGCGGTCCAGGTGTCCTTCGATCGCCACGCCGCGGGCCAGCGCGAACGGGTTCGCCCGCAGGTCCAGCGCCGCGTCCGCGGTGAGGATGACCGCTTCGAGCAGCTTTTCGATGCCCAGCCGCTGCTTGGCGGAGACGTCGACGAACATGGTGTCACCGCCGTACTCCTCGGCGACCAGGCCGTACTCGGTCAGCTGCTGGCGAATCTTGCCCGGGTTCGCACCGGGTAGGTCGACCTTGTTGACCGCCACGACGATGGGCACGTCGGCAGCCTGCGCGTGGTTGAGCGCCTCCACGGTCTGCGGCATCACGCCGTCGTCGGCGGCCACCACCAGGATCGCGATGTCGGTCACCTGAGCGCCGCGGGCTCGCATCGCGGTGAACGCCTCGTGCCCCGGAGTGTCGATGAAGGTGATGGTGCGGTCCGCACCCTCGTGCTCGACGTGCACTTGATAGGCACCGATGTGCTGGGTGATGCCGCCGGCCTCACCCTCGACGACGTCCGCGTTGCGGATGGCGTCGAGAAGTTTGGTCTTGCCGTGGTCGACGTGGCCCATGACCGTGACGACAGGCGGCCGCGGCAACAGGTCCTCATCGTCCTCCTCGGCTTCGAAGTCGATCGCGAAGGACTCCAGCAGCTCGCGGTCCTCGTCCTCGGGTGAGACGACTTGCACGTCGTAACCGAGCTCGGCACCAAGCAGCTTGAAGGTGTCCTCGTCGACGGACTGCGTCGCAGTCACCATCTCGCCGAGGTGGAACAGCACCTGTACCAGCGCACCCGCCTCAGTGTCGATGCGCTCGGCGAAGTCGGTGAGCGACGCCCCGCGCGGCAGCCGGACGACCTCTCCGTTCCCCCGCGGGACCCGGATGCCGCCGATCGTCGGCGCCTGCATGTTGTCGTACTCCTGGCGCTTCTGCCGCTTACTCTTGCGGCCGCGCGTCGGCTTGCCGCCGGGACGGCCGAAGGCACCGGCCGCGCCGCCGCGGCCGCGGCCGCCAGCACCTGGACGACCACCGAGGCCGGCGGGCGCGCTACGACCGCCGAAGCCGGCTCCGGGGCCGGCTCCGGGCCGACCAGCGCCGGGCCGGCCACGCTCGGTCGTACCGGGACCCGGTCGGCCCGGCCCGCCGGCGCGACCGCGATCTCCTGCTCCTGGAACTCGGGGGCCACCGGGGCGGTCCGGCATCATGCCGGGGCTCGGACGGGGACCACCAGCGCCACCGCCGCCCGGCCGGGGCGGCATCGCGCCCGGCGAGGGGCGCGGCCCGGCGGGCGCGCCGTCGTGGCGACCCTGCGGGCGCTGCATACCGGTGCTGCCGCCCGCCGAGAACGGGTTGTTGCCTGGTCGTGGACCCGCCGGGCGCCGGCCCATGCCGGTGCTGCCCATGCCGGTGCTGTCGGTGCCGAACGGGTTGTTCCCCGGCCGGGGAACAGCGCCGGGTCGGGCCGTACCGGGGCGTGGCACCCCTGGCCCCGGCTTCGGGGCCATCGGCGCCTCCGCGGCTGCAGCCGGTGCGACCGTCGGCGGCGACACCGGCGGCTCGGGGCGCAGCGTGCCGTCTCGCCGCGGCTCCGTGGGCAGCCCGGCCGGATCGGCTGTGAGCGGCGCGACAGGGACGGCAGCGGGGGGTTCCCTCACCGGCTCCGGTGCGGCGGTCGCATCCGCCTTCGGCGCAACCGCCTTCTTGGCCGCCGGCGCCGGTGGCGGCGCGGCGGCGAACGCCTCCTTGAGCTTGCGGACGACCGGCGCCTCTACGGTGGACGACGCCGACCGAACGAACTCACCGAGGTCGCCCAGCTTGGCCAGCACGACCTTGCTCTCTACGCCGAACTCCTTGGCGAGCTCGTACACCCGGACCTTTGCCACTGCTCTCCCTCTCGGCCCGGGCGTTGGCCGGGCCGCCTAGCCGGTGGTGCTCATCGCGTCGGGCTCATCTAACGGCCATGAGCGTCACGTCACGTCTCCATGTTTCTGCCGGTTACCCGGCCGTTGTCCGGTCCGTGTATGGACCGGTGGCACCCTGCTGCGCGACCCAGCGCCGGAGCGCCGAGGTGTCGGGCGGACCGGTCAGGCGCAGGGCCCGGCGGAACGCGCGGCGGCGCTCGGCAAGCTCGAGGCACCGCGGGTGGGGGTGCAGGTAGGCGCCCCGCCCCGGAAGCCGGCCGAGTCGGTCAGGAGCGAGCACCGCGACCCCGGGCCGGGCGTCGTCCGTGACCGCCACGACACGCAGCAGGTCGGACTTATCCGCACGGGCCCGGCATCCGACGCAGGTGCGCGCGGGTGACCGGACGGCCGCACGGCCTTCCATGGGGAGTCTACCGCCCGATTCAGTGCGACGCCGAGTCTGGCGCCAGGTGCAGTCCGGCGCGGTCCGCGGCGTCATCCGGGAGGGCACTCGCGCCGGGGGCCGGCTCGGCGTCTGGTGGGGCCGTGTCCGGCCGGATGTCGATGCGCCACCCAGTGAGCCGCGCAGCCAGCCGAGCGTTCTGGCCTTCTCGGCCGATGGCGAGCGAGAGCTGGTAGTCGGGAACCGTGACGCGGGCCGAACGGGCCTGCGCGTCGACCACTTCGACGTGCTGCACGCGCGCCGGGGACAACGCATTCGCGACGAGCTGCGCCGGGTCGTCCGACCAGTCCACGATGTCGATCTTCTCGCCGTGCAGTTCGGCCATGACGGCCCGGACCCGAGCGCCCATCGGGCCGATGCATGCGCCTTTGGCGTTGACCCCGGGAACGAGGGAGCGCACCGCGATCTTGGTGCGATGCCCCGCCTCCCGGGCGATGCCGGCGATCTCGACCGTGCCGTCCGCGATCTCCGGCACCTCCAGCCCGAACAGCTTCTTGACCAGGTTGGGGTGAGTCCGCGAGACGGTCGCGAGCGGCCCGCGCATGCCCTTGCGCACCTGGAGCAGGTAGCACTTGATCCGGCTGCCGTGCTCGTACCGCTCGCCCGGGACCTGCTCCTGGGGTGGCAACACCGCTTCCACCTTGCCCAGGTTGACCAGCACGGTGCGCGGGTCGCGGCCCTGCTGCACGGTGCCCGACACGACGTCGCCCTCTTTGCCCTGAAACTCGCCGAAGGTGATCTCGTCTTCGGCGTCGCGTAGCCGCTGCAAGATCACCTGTTTGGCGGTGGTCGCCGCGATGCGGCCGAATCCCTCCGGCGTGTCGTCCCACTCCCGCAGCACGGTGCCGTCGTCGTCGACTTCCTGTGCCCACACGGTGACGTGCCCGGTCTTGCGGTTCAGCTCGGCGCGGGCCGGCCGGTGTGCGCCCTCCGTGCGTTCGTACGCCACCAGCAGGGCCTGCTCCAGCGCGTGCACGACGAGGTCGAACGAGATCTGCTTTTCCCGCTCCAGGGCGCGCAGTGCGGTGAGGTCGATGTCCATGGCGTCACTCCCCCACCTCGTCGATACGGCGGAACTCGACCTGCGCGCGAGCCGAGCGGACGGAGTCGTATGACACGGCGCGGGCGGCGCCTTCGACGTCGAGGACCGCGTCGGTCTCGGTGGCGGCCGTCACCCTGCCGATCACCTCGTCGCCGTCGAGAAGGTGCGCCCGGACCAGGCGGCCGACGTTCCGCCGCCAATGCCTGGGCGAGCGCAGCGGCCGGGAAACTCCCGGCGAACTCACCTCGAGGGTGTACGAACTGTCACCCAGGACGTCGGAGTCGTCCAGCACTGCGGACAGCGCCTGCGACAGCTCGGCGCAGCGGTCGAGGTCGACCCCGCCGTCAGCGTCGACGACCACCCGGACCAGCAGGCGTCGTCCCGCTGGCCGTACGGACAGATCTTCCAGGTCGAGCCCGTGCGCCGCGCATACCGGCTCGACCACCGGCCGGAGGAGATCGGTGGTCGGGGCGGACATCCCCGCAGACCTCCTCGCTGTCGACTTGTGCCGTGCTTCGGCCGCGGCGTTGCCGCCAGTCCGTGTCCTGATCAGCGTACCGCCCGGCACCTGGTCCGCTGCTGCCGTGACAGGTGGCCTACCGTGTGCCGGTGCCCGATCGGCTCGGGATGCGGCTGTCCCGGCGGGCGCTGGTCGCGGGCGCCGTGACCGGGCTAGTGGCCGGGTTGCTGGCCGCCTGCACCGGAAAGCAACAACAACGGCGCTCGCCCACACCGGCTCCCGGCTCGGTGACGCCCGACGAGCGGCTCCGCCGCGAACTGGTCGCCGCGGAGCAGCGGATGCTGGCGCTCTACGCGGCGACCGCGGCGGCGCACCCTGGACTTGCCGCCCGGCTGGATCCGTTCCAGGAACGGCACCGCCGACACCTTACGGCCATCGAACTGTCCGGCGCGGTTGCCTCACCGCCAGCCTCGACCAGCGCTCCATCGCCCGGGGCACCGTCCGCAACGGGTACCAGCGGAACGGCGGGTCTGGGTCACGGAGCACAGCCGGCGGTGCCGGCCGACGCCGCGGCCGCCGTGGCGGCGCTGCGCGCCGCCGAGCAGGCGGCGGCCGCCGCCCGATTGCAGGATTGCCTGCGCTGCACGGACGACTTGTTCGCCGAACTGGTGGCTGCCGTTGGGGCATGTGAAGCCGCCCACGGGTCGCTGCTGGCGGCGGCATGACCCCGGAGCCCGCCGCTGCACCGCCGACCCTGGACGCCCTACAGGCGGTGCTGGCCGGCGAGCACGCGTGCGTCTACGGCTACGGCCTGCTCGGCCCGTTCGCCGCGCCGGGCGACGAGGCCGCCGTCCGGACCGCGTACGACTGGCATCGCGCCGCCCGCGACGAGCTCAGTGTGCAGGTCCGCGCGCGCAGCGCCGATCCGGTGGCGGCGCTGCCCGGCTACGCGGTGCCATTCCCGGTCGCCGACCGGACAGCCGCCCGCCGGCTGGCCGGTCTGCTCGAACGCCGGCTCGCCCCGCTCTACGCGGACCTGGTGGCCGCCGCCGCGAACAGAACGCTGCGCGAGTGGACCGCCCAGGCGCTCATGCAGACGGCCGTCCGCGCCGCCCACTGGACCGCCGACACGCCCGCCCTGCCCGGCCTCGACCCGCCTAGCTGACCGGTCACCGTTCTGGAATGACCACGTACACCACCCCTGCACGTACATCACCAGGCCTACAGGCCTGGTGATGTACGTACTGGCCTGGTGATGGCAGCTGCCGCGGCCGCACTCGTCCCTGTGGCCCGGCCTGTGGCCCGGACAGCTGCCGCGCCCGGTGCTCGACCGCCCGGCGCCAGTTGGCCACGACACGGCGTGGGTACGAGAGCCGCGGCTGCTATTTCCCGGACGTGCAGCGCCGAATCGCGGATGGGCATGTGGCGCCGGGTGATGTGGCGCCGCTTGCCGTTGATAGTCAACGCCATCGCGTGTCGCCGCAGGGATAACTATCCAAGCGCGGCCAGCCGGCGGCCTTCGGGCAACAGACAACGGGCCGCGGAACGCTGCGGTGCGGCAGTGCCTCCTAGGGACGGATCGCGCGAGCGGCGACCAGCCGATCGACGGCGTCCCCGACGGGCACGTCTGTCCGCTCGCCGCTGCGCCGGTCCCGCACCTCGACCGCCCCGCGCCCCAGACCACGCCCGACCACCACGATCAGCGGCACGCCGATGAGCTCGGCGTCGTTGAACTTGACTCCCGGGGAGACGTCCCGGTCGTCGAGGAGAACCTGGACTCCGGCGGCGTCCAGTCCGCCGGCGAGCTGCTCAGCCGCGGCGATGACCGCCTCCTCGCGCCCGGTGGGGACCACGTGCACGTCGGCCGGTGCCACCTCCTGCGGCCACACCAGCCCGGCGTCGTCGTGGTTCTGCTCCGCGATGGCGGCGACGGCACGCGAGACGCCGATGCCGTAGCAGCCCATCGTCACGGTCACCAGCCGGCCGTTCTCGTCGAGCACCTTCAGGTCCAGCGCCTCGGCGTACTTACGGCCCAGCTGGAAGATGTGCCCTATCTCGATCCCGCGGGCAAGCTCCAGCGGCCCGCTGCCGTCCGGCGCCGGGTCGCCGGCACGCACGTCGGCGACGTCGATCGTCCCGTCGGCGGTGAAGTCGCGCCTGGCGACCAGGTCGAAGACATGGTGGCCGGCGCTGTTCGCCCCAGTGATCCAGCGGGTACCCGCCACGACCCGCGGGTCCAGCAGGTACCGCACCTTGGCCGACGCCTCGACCCCGAGGTACTGGGCCGGCTCGTCGGTGTCGAACGACGCCGGGCCGATATAGCCGCGGACGAGCAGCGGATGCTCGGCGAAGTCAGCGTCGGTGAACGGCTCCGGTTCGGCAGGAAGCACCGCCGCCGAAAGCCGCCTCAGGTCGACATCTCGATCACCCGGAACTCCGACGACCAGCGGCTCGCGGGTGCCGTCCGGCTGCCGCAGCATCACGACGACGTTCTTCAGTGTGTCACCGGCAACCCACGCCCGGTCCGGCCGTGCGAATCGCTCGTTCGCGAGAGCGACGAGCGTCTCGATGGTAGGCGTGTCCGGCGTTTCCTCGACGTGGGCAGCCGGCACGTCGTCGTACGGAACCGGCTCTCGCGTCGGCGTCCGCACGGCCTCCACGTTCGCCGCGTACCCCCCCGGCGAGCGGACGTAGGTGTCCTCGCCGATGTCGCACGGCGCGAGGAACTCCTCGCTGGCGCTGCCACCCATCGCGCCCGACATCGCGGCCACGATGACGTAATCCAGACCCAGCCGGTCGAACGTTCGGATGTAGGCGGCGCGATGCTGCTCGTACGAGCGCCGCAACCCGGTGTCGTCGACGTCGAACGAGTACGAGTCCTTCATGTTGAACTCGCGCCCGCGCAACAGGCCCGCCCGCGGCCGCGCCTCATCGCGGTATTTCGTCTGGATCTGGTACAGCGACAGTGGCAGGTCCTTGTACGAGGAATACAGGTCTTTGACGAGCAGCGTGAACAGCTCCTCGTGCGTCGGGCCCAACAGGTAGTCGGCGCCCTTGCGGTCGCGCAGCCGGAAGAGGTTGGCGCCGTATTCGGTCCAGCGTCCGGTCGCCTCGTAGGGCTCGCGTGGAAGCAACGCCGGGAAGTGCACCTCCTGCGCGCCAGACCGGTCCATCTCCTCGCGGATTATCTGCTCGACGTTGCGCAGCACCCGGTACCCCAACGGCAACCAAGAGAAGATGCCGGGGGCGACGCGGCGGACGTAACCAGCGCGCACCAGCAGCCGGTGGCTCGGTACCTCGGCGTCCGCGGGGTCTTCGCGCAGCGTGCGGAGGAACAGCGTCGACATCCGCAGCACCACAGGACTCTCCGTCTTCCATCTGCGCAGGTCGGCTGACCGGCCGAGGATACCCGCAGGCTGCCTACCGCTTCAGCAGGGTCAATCCTGCTGCTGCGGCACCGCGGCTGCCGACGACTTTGCTGGTGCGATCGAGCGCCGTGTTCAACCGGTCCGCGCTCGCCGTCCCGGTGTCTGCGCTCGCCAGGGCCGCAGGGACGGCCAGGACCTCTACCGGGAACTCGTACGTCTGGTAGAGCGGCAGGTACTCCGCGGCGGTGGCGACGAACCGCCCGGCTGCGAGGTCCTCCGTAAAGGTGAAGCGGGTCAGCAAGCCTTCGGCTTTCGGTCCCTCGGGCTCGGCATGGTTGGCCATCAGGTTGCCCATGCCGTACACCACCCACTCGCCGGCGATGTTCTCGATCGGTTGGACGACGTGTGCATGGTGGCCCAGGAGCAGGTCGATGTCCGGTGAGCGGATCAGCCGCGGTGCGAGTTCGACCTGCTGAGCGTTCGGGCGATGGTCGTACTCGGTGCCCCAATGCAGGGAGACGATCACCACCTCCGCACTGTGCTGCCGAGCGGCCGAAGCGTCGCGGAGTATCTCCACCTCGTCGATCTCGTTGGCCCAGAACGTCTGGCCGTCCGGGTATGGGATGCCGTTGAAGCCGTACGTGTAGGAGAGCAGCGCGACCTTGACCAGTCCGTCGGCCGTCTCGACGTCGATGACCGTGGTCTGCTCCGCCTCCTTCGCCGAGCGCGCCGAGCCCGCGTGCGAGATTCCGCCCGCATCGAGCGCGTCCAGCGTCCGGATCACCCCGGCGGCACCTTGATCGAACGTGTGGTTCGACGCCGTGCTGCAGACGTCGTACCCGGTCGCAGCCAGCCCGGCCACGATCAGCGGCGGTCCGGAGAACGTCGGGTACCCCTCGAATGGGCCGTCCGCGTCGGCCAGCGGAACTTCCAGGTGGCACACGGCGAGGTCCGCCGCCGACACGACCGGCTTGATATTGGCCAATTGTGGGCCGAAGTCCATGTGAACGCCGCCGGAAGCGTCGCGTTCGGCTTGTGTCCACAGTCTTTCGTGCAGCAGCACGTCACCGGTCGCGACGACGGTGAAGGTCCGCGGCTCGGGCGTGGGGGTTGGCGTCGGCGTGGGTGTCTCGGTCACCGGTGGCGGGACCGACGACTGTGTCGCCGGCTCGCTTTCGCCCGTGCACCCACCGAGTGCGAGCGCGGTGACCGTGACACCCAGTAGCAGGGGTCGGATCACCGGGCTAGTTTGCGCCACGGGCCGGTCCGGCCCTGGCACACGCCCCTAGCATCGGACCGTGAGCGCGGCTTCGGGCCGGCGTCGAGTCCAGCTCCGGACTGGCGTCACCATCGCCTGCATCAAGCATGGCGACCCAGCCGGGCGACCGGTGCTCCTGCTGCCCCCATGGGTCGAATCGGCTGGGTGTTTCGACCGGCTGGTTCGAGCGCTGCCGGCGCCGATGCGTGTCTACGCATTGGACCTGCGTGGCCACGGCGAAGCCGACAAGCCCGAAGGAGGCTACGCCCTGGGCGACTTCGCCGATGACGTCGACGCGTTCATGGATGCCGTCGGCGTGCCCGCTGCCGTGCTCGTCGGGTCCTCCAGCGGTGGGTACGTCGCACAAGAGGTGGCCGTTCGTTTTCCGCACCGAGTTGCCGGCCTGGTCCTCGTTGGATCGCCGCGGAGCCTCGTCGGGCGACCGCCCTTCGCCGACGAGGTGGATCAGCTCGTCGATCCAGTCGATCCTGCCTGGGTAGAAGCTTCGTTGGCCTGGTTCCCGCGCTACCACGATGTGCCGCACTGGTACCTGCAGGACCGGATCCGCGACGGTGTCCGGACGCCGGCCCACGTCTGGCGGGCCGCCCTGGCCGGGCTCGCCGCCGCCGTGCCGCCGACCGAGTCGGGCACGATCACTGCTCCGACGTTGATCATCTGGGGTGCGCAGGACGAGTTCATTCGGGCGGACATGGACGTGCTCGCGGCCGCGATCCCGGCGTCGCGCCTGCTGGTGTACGAGGACACGGGCCACCTCGTGCTCTGGGAGCAGCCGGACCGCGTCGCCCACGATGTCGTCGAATTCGTCGCGACGCTGGGGTGGTGACCGCCGGCTAGAACAGCACCGTCGCGAACTCGCTGATCTGGCGGAAGCCGGTGCGCCGGTACGCCGCTCGTGCGGCGGTGTTGAAGTCGTTGACGTAGAGCGTGACGACCGGCGCCAGGTACCGCTGCGCCTGCTGCACGACCGCCGCCATCCCAGGGGCGGACAAACCCATGCCGCGCCGGTCCGGGCACACCCAGACGCCTTGGACCTGGCAGGCATCCGGGGTCACCGGCCCGACCTCGGCCTTGAACAGGACCTCCCCGTCCTCGAACCGGGCGAACGCGCGCCCTGCTGCCACGAGTTCGGCAATCCTCGATCGGTAGGGGCCATGCACCGGCGCCACCCCGACCTCCTCGGTGAACATCGCCACGCAGGCCGGGAAGAGCCGGTCCAGCTCGTCCGGCCGCACGCGGCGCACCTTCGGGTCTGCCGCGATCGCGGGAGGCCCGTCCAGGACGAGCAGCGGCTGGCTCGGCCGCACTTGGCGGGCCGGTGTCCAATCCAACCGAAGCCGCTCCCACATCGCGATCACGGCTGACGACGGACCGAGGATCGACGAGCAGCGGCGGGGGGTGCGGGCCGCCCGCTCGGCGAACGCGTGGGCGGCGGCTCGGTCGGCTGCAACCGGGACCAGGTTGGCGCCCGAGTAGCACAGCGCGGTCAGTGCGGTCCCGCGGCGGCACCCCCACAGCTCGCCACCGAGCCGGCCCGGCGACAGGCCGGACCCGTTCACCCGGGATGCCACGAAGACGTCGTTGATCGGGTCGCGGTCGAGCAGTTCGACGACTTCGACGAGGTCAGCAGGGCCCAGCGCGCAGACGACGTCTGGCGCAGTCGCCGCGGCCGTCGGCAGGCCCACGTCCGCCTCCGCTCTCGTGATCAGCTGACGACGACCTGCGCTGGCCCGGGTGGGCCGCCCGCGGCCGCCAAGTCGTCGGCCAGGCGCATCGCCTCTTCGACCAGTGTCTCGACGATCAACGCTTCAGGTACGGTCTTCACGACTTCGCCGCGCACGAAGATCTGGCCCTTCCCGTTGCCGGACGCGACTCCGAGGTCGGCCTCCCTCGCTTCGCCGGGCCCGTTGACCACGCATCCCATCACCGCGACGCGCAACGGCACCTCCAGGCCCTCCAACCCGGCGGTCACCCGGTCGGCGAGGGTATAGACGTCCACTTGAGCCCGGCCGCAGGACGGGCACGACACGATCTCGAGCTTGCGCTCGCGCAGGTTGAGCGACTGCAGGACCTGAAGGCCTACCTTGACCTCCTCGACCGGTGGCGCGGAGAGCGAGACCCGGATCGTGTCGCCGATGCCCTTCGACAGCAGGGCACCGAACGCGACCGCGGACTTGACGGTGCCTTGGAACGCCGGGCCCGCCTCCGTGACGCCGAGGTGCAGCGGCCAGTCGCCACGTTCAGCGAGCAACTCGTAGGCCCGCACCATCACCACCGGATCGTGGTGCTTCACCGAGATCTTGAAGTCATGGAAGTCGTGCTCCTCGAACAGTGACGCCTCCCACACCGCCGACTCGACCAGCGCCTCGGCGGTTGCCTTGCCGTACTTGGCGAGCAGCCGCGGGTCCAGCGAGCCGGCGTTCACGCCGATCCGGATCGAGACACCGGCGTCGCTTGCGGCTTTGGCGATCGCCTTCACCTGGTCGTCGAACCTGCGAATGTTCCCCGGGTTCACCCGCACGCCCGCGCAGCCGGCATCGATCGCCGCGAACACGTACTTCGGCTGGAAGTGGATGTCGGCGATGACCGGGACCTGCGACTTGCGAGCGATAGCAGGCAACGCATCGGCGTCGTCCTGGCTCGGGCAGGCAACCCGGACGATGTCGCACCCGGCTGCGGTCAGCTCGGCGATCTGCTGCAGCGTCGCGTCGACGTCGGTCGTCGGCGTAGTGGTCATCGACTGCACGCTGACCGGCGCGTCGCCGCCCACCAGCACCTTGCCCACGCGGATCTGCCGGGACTTGCGGCGCGGCGCGAGCACGGGCGCGGGCATCGTCGGCATTCCGAGGGCAACGCTCATGGCCTCATTCTCCCCGAGCACATAGCGCCCGTCGTCAGCCGGAGAGGCGTACCGGGTTGACGATGTCCGCGTAGAGCAGCAGCGCACTCATCCCGATCAGCACTACCGCCACCGCGTAGGCGAGCGGCAGCGCCTTGGCGACGTCGACCGGGCGCGGTTGCGGACCACCGGTCAGCCGGGCGTAGCCGCGCTTGACGCCCTCCCAGAGCGCGCCGACCGCGTGGCCGCCGTCCAGCGGGAGCAGCGGCAGCAGGTTGAACAACGCAATGGCCATGTTGAAGCTGGCGAGCAACAACACGAACGTCGCCACCCGATCGGCGACGTCGATGTCCGCGGTGGCGATCTCGCCGCCGATCCGGCCCGCTCCCACGATGCCGATCGGCCCGGTGAGGTCACGCTCAGCGCCGCCGAACGCCGCCTCCCAGACCCCCACCATCTTCTGCGGGATGGAGACGACCGCCTCCGCCGTCAGCACGGTGAACTCACCGATCCAACCAACGGCACCGCCGAGGTCCTCGGGGACCAGCTGCTGGGTGGGCGATACGCCGAGGAACCCCACCGTGACCAGCTCGTCGGTCGGCTGGCGGATCCCGTTCTCGGCCGGCTCGCCGAGGGCCCGCCGCTGGGTGGTGATGAGATCCGCTACGAGAGTCAGCTGGCGGCCGTCGCGCACCACGACGACCTCGACCGGTCCGGCGGCCTGACTGCGGATGAGCTCCTGTGCCTCGCTCCAGCTGTCGATCGGCTCGCCGTCGAAGGACACCAGCCGATCGCCCGGCCGGATGCCGGCGGCGGCCGCTGGGGTTGGCGGATCCTCCGCCGTACAGGGCCGATTCCCGTCGGCGACGGGGACGACGCAGGCCGACACTTCACTCACCACCGGCCGCAAGACCGGCTCGGCCGGGTTGCCGTAGGTCATGAGCACGCTGGCTGCGAGGACGGCGGCGATCAGGACGTTCATCGCGGGCCCGGCGAGCATGACGATGAGCTTTTTCCACCACGGCTTGCGGTAGAAGAGCCGGTCCTCTTCGCCGGGCCGGATCTCTTCGCGCGACGCGCGGCGGGCGTCGTCGATGAGCGCCTGGAGCGGACCGGTGCTGGCCGTCCGCAGGCGGCGCGGGTCCTCACCCGGCTCCGGCGGGAACATGCCCACCATCCGCACATAGCCGCCGAGCGGGATCGCCTTGAGCCCGTACTCGGTCTCCCCCCGCCGACGGGACCAGACGGTACGGCCGAAGCCCACCATGTACTGGCTCACCTTGATGCCGAAGCGCTTTGCCGGCACCAGGTGTCCGAGCTCGTGCAACGCAATCGACGCAAGCAATCCAAGCGCGAACGCGACGACGCCCAGACCGGTCAGCCAGTCCATCGCTCCGCCTTCATGGGACCTTTCATCGCCTGGTCAGCTCGCCGGCCCGGATTCGTGCCCAGGCCTCGGCAGCAAGAACGTCGTCCACGCTCGTGGCGTTCCCGGGACTGTGCTCGCCGACGACGGCGGCAACGGTGTCGACGATCCCGGGGAACAGCAGCCGCCTGTCCAGAAACGCGGCTACACACGTCTCGTTCGCCGAGTTGTACACAGCCGGTGCGGTGCCGCCGCGGGCGCCGACCTCGCGGGCCAGCGACACCGCCGGGAACGCATCGTCATCCAGCGGGTGGAACTCCCAGGTGTGTGCGGCGGTCCAGTTGCAGGCCGCCGCAGCGTCCGGGACCCGCTCCGGCCACCCGAGCGCCAGCGAGATGGGAATCCGCATGTCCGGCGGGCTGGCTTGCGCGAGCGTCGAGCCGTCCGCGAACGCCACCATCGAGTGGACGACGGACTGGGGATGCACGACCACGTCGATCGCGTCGAACGGGACGCCGAAGAGCAGGTGCGCCTCGATGACCTCCAGCCCCTTGTTGACAAGCGTCGCGGAGTTGACGGTGACCAGCGGGCCCATGTCCCAGGTCGGATGGGCGAGTGCCTGCTCCGGTGTGACGTCGGTCAGCTCGTCTCGACGGCGCCCGCGGAAGGGCCCGCCGCTCGCGGTGAGGATCAGCTGCCGGACCTCGTCGCGCCGCCCACCGCGCAAGCACTGAGCGAGCGCGGAGTGCTCGGAGTCGACCGGCACGATCTGTCCGGTCCGCGCAGCACCGGTTACTAGCGGACCGCCGACGATCAGCGACTCCTTGTTCGCCAGCGCCAGCGTGCGCCCCGCATCGAGCGCAGCCAACGTGGGGCGGAGGCCGATGGAGCCGCTGATGCCGTTGAGGACGACGTCGCAGTCGTACCTCGCCAGCTCGGTCGCTGCGTCGGGCCCGGCGATGATCTTGGGCACTGCATATTCCGCGGTGCTGAACCCGCGGCGTTGCGCTTCGGTGTAGAAGGCGAGCAACAAGTCTTCGGCGGCAGTCGGCTTGGCGACGGCGACGACATCCACCGTGAGGTCGAGCGCCTGAGCCGCCAGGAGTTGCGGGTCGGTGCCGTTGGCGGCGATGCCGACCACTCGGAACCGGTCCGGGTTGCGGCGCACCACGTCGATCGCCCGGGTGCCGATCGATCCGGTCGAGCCGAGGATCACGACCTGGCGTGGGGTCCCCACCCGAGTATTGTTCCTCGCCACCGTCACCCGGGACGACGGCCGTCACCAGGCTGCCCATCACCATGCTCGTAAAGGGCTCGTAAAGGGCGCTCGTAAAGGGGCTCGTAAAGGGGCTCGTAAAGGGGGGCTCGTAAAGGGCTCGTAAAGGGGCCTGCAGGCCGTTCATGTACGGGCAGGCAGGGTACGGGTGATCCAGACAGTTACTGCTCAGAGCAGGGCGGGGTGGTGGAGGGTGAGGGTGGCCTGATCGGCGTCCAGCGTGGCGGCGACGCCGAGCGGCACCGTGAGCGAGCTGGGGCCGTGCCCGAAGCCGAGGTTCCACACCACCGGCACGCCGAGCGGTCCCAGCCGGTCGAGGACCAGCTCGCGCAGCAGGCCGTCCGGGCCGCAGTCGCGCAGCGACCCGAACGCGATCCCGGCGACACCGTCCAGCCAACAGCTGCGCATCAGCTGGGTGAGCATTCGGTCGATCCGATAGGGCTCCTCCCCCACGTCCTCCAGGACAAGGATCCCGCCCCCGACGCAGCGCCTGGTCCCGGGAACGCCCAGACCGGCGACCAGGACGCTCAAGCAGCCGCCTACGGTCACGCCGGTCGCCTGCCCGGGAACCAGGGCGAGCGCGCCAGGCAGGCACAGCGCCTGGACAGTCTCCGGCTCGAACAGCGTGCGCCGGAATCCTTCCGCGGTCTGGCGGTCGCTGACGAACGCGTGCGCCGCGGCCATCGGCGAGTGCAGTGTCGCCAACCCGAGCCTGGTGGCGAATGCCTCGTGCACTGCGGTGACGTCGCTGTAGCCCGCGAATACCTTCGGACCAGCTTGGGAGAGCGCGGGCCAGTCCAGCAGGTCGAGCACCCGCTGTGCGCCGTAGCCGCCCCGCGCACAGAGGACGGCCGCCACGGAGGGATCTAGCCAGGCCGCCTGTAGGTCGGCGGCCCGGTCGGCATCGGTTCCCGCCAAGTAGCCGAACCGTGGATGCCGGCCGGTGACATGCGCACCGATCAGCACCTGCAACCCCCAGGAGCGCAGGATCGCGCAGCCCGCGTCCAGCCGGTCCGGCCGCACCGGCCCGCTGGGAGCGACGACCGCCACTCGGTCGCCGGGGTGCAGCCGGCGTGGCCGGGTGAGCTCTGCGACCCCGACCGGCTCCCCGAGCAGCTCAGTGCGCAATGCCGACGTACTTGACCTCGAGGTACTCCTCGATGCCCTCGCGACCGCCCTCGCGGCCGAACCCCGACGCCTTCACCCCGCCGAAAGGGGCCGCCGGGTTGGAGATGACGCCTGCGTTGAGCCCGACCATGCCTGTCTCCAGACCCTCGGCCACGCTGATCGCACGGTCCAGGTCGCGGGTGTAGACGTAGGCCACCAGCCCGAACTCGGTGTCGTTGGCCAAGGCCAGCGCCTCGGCGTCGGACCCGAACGGCGTCACCGGCGCGACCGGGCCGAAGATCTCCTCCCGGAACACCCGGGCATGCGGGGGAACGTCGGCGATGACCGTCGGCGGGAAGAACCAGCCGGGGCCCGACAGCGGCTCCCCTCCGACGAGTACCTTGCCGCCCGCATCAGCCGCGTCGGCGACGAGCTCCGCCACCCCGGACCGCGCATGTTCGGTGATCAACGGGCCGACCTGGACACCGGGCTCGGTTCCGCGGCCGATCTGCAACGTTCCCAGCCGATCGGCCAGCCGGCGGGTGAACTCGCCGGCCAGGGACTCATGCACGAGGAACCTGTTGGCCGCGGTGCACGCCTCGCCGATGTTGCGCATCTTCGCCGTCACCGCGCCGTCGACCGCGGCGTCTAGGTCGGCGTCGTCGAACACCAGGAACGGCGCGTTCCCGCCCAGCTCCATGGAGACCCGTAGCACCCGTTCGGCGGCCTGCTCGACCAGCCGGCTGCCGACTTCCGTGGATCCGGTGAAGGACAGCTTGCGCGCCCGCCGATCTCGGATCAGCGGCTCCATCACCTCGCCCGACCGGCGCGTGGTGAGGACATTGAGTACACCCGGCGGCAGACCGCACTCGGTCAGGATCTGCGCCAGCGCGAGCATCGACAGCGGCGTCTCGGCGGCCGGCTTGATCACTATGGTGCAGCCGGCCGCCACGGCCGGGCCGATCTTGCGGGTCCCCATCGCGGTCGGGAAGTTCCACGGGGTGATGAGCAGGCTGGGCCCCACGGGCTGGCGCATGGTCAGCAGCCGCATCCCGCCTGCCGGTGCCACCCGGTACGACCCCTCGATCCGGGCTGCTTCCTCGGAGAACCAGCGCAGGAACTCGGCTGCGTAGGCGATCTCCGTCTTGGACTCCGCAACCGGCTTGCCCATCTCCAGCGTCATGAGCACAGCCAGGTCGTCCTGCCGCCGCATGAGCGTCTCGAACGCTCGGCGCAGGATCTCCGCCCGCTCTCGCGGTGCCGTCGCGCCCCACTCCGGCTGAGCGGCTGCGGCCGCGGCCAGCGCGTGGTCACCGTCCTCCGGGCTTGCGTCCGCGACCTCGCATAACGCGTCCCCGGTAGAGGGGTCGATCACCGGGAACGTCCGGCCGCTTCCCGCGTCCTGCCACGCACCGCCGATCAACAATTTCGTCGGGACGGCGTCGACTACTCGCTTCTCATCTGGTGGGGCCATGGCAACGCTCCCGTCACGGCGCAACGACCTCTGCCTCGAATCCCTCACCATTCTCCAGATACGCGGCGTAGTGCTGCGCGCCACCGGCATAGGGGTGTCGGTCCGGGAAGAGCAGGCGCCAGCCGTACATCGGTGCTTCGGACACGATCCGGTCGACCATCCAGCGCTGTGGCACCGCCAGCGCCAGGTGGTTCAGCCCCGGAGCCGTACGGTCGTACGGCTGCCAGCGCAGGTCCGGCGAGCGCTCGAGCACGACGTAAGGGCCGTCGCCGGGCGCCCGCCAGGAGCGGCCGTTCTCCCACACCTGGAACAACGTCCAGCCGAGCCGTTCGAACAGCCAGCCGAAGGATCGGGTGGCGGTATCTAGGTCGCGCACCCATATCTCCACGTGATGCAGACCGGTCGTCGGTGTCGGTACTTGCGCAACCGGACGTGGTTCCTGACGCCGGTGACTGCGCGCCGGCTGGCGCACCGCGGGCTCCGGCTCGACGGCCGTGTTCGCCCGCGTCGCCGCAGTTGCGTGCGCGGGCCGGGCCGCCGCCGGCACCGGCGGGCCAGGCGGCTCCGGCACCGGGGCGGCGACCACTGGCGCCCCGGCCGGCTGGTATGCGGCTCGATGGTTGTCCGCTTGCTCGTACGCCGGCTGCTGGTACGCCGGCTGCTGGTACGTCGGCTCCTGGTAGGACGGCTGCCGTGCGGGCTGTCGCGCCGGCTCTGGGTACTGGCGGTCGTCGGCGGCCCGGAGCCGCCGGAGTTCGGCCGCAGCGGCGTCCAGCCAGTCGTCGACGTCGTCCATCGAATAGCCCTCGCGGACCCGGACGACCTTGAACTCCTGCGCCTCGATTGCCTCCGCAGTCACGCCGCCGCCGCCAGGTCGGCCCTCCAGAGCATCGATGACGCGGTCGACGAAGTCGTCGACCGCGTCTAGGTCGTAAGCCTCGCGCATGCGAATTGTCCGAAATGCGGGGTCGCGGGTGACCGCCACCGGATGTCACTCTCCTCATCGTTCGAAGCCGGTGAATCCTAAGCGTCACTGCGGAGTTGTGTGCTCGACGGTCGCACTCGGATCCTCGCTCGTTCCTCGCTCGGCTCCTCGTTGCTCCGCAGGCCCCCGTCAAAATGTCGTCTGGTCGGCTGCATCCCCTTCCTGCCCGGAGGCACCGGCGGCAGCCGATGACATGCCGGCTGCTGCGTCGGCCTGCTGCGCTGGCGCAGTCGCGGCGTCGCCCGGCACGTCCCCGGCAGCCGAGAGCCGGCCTTCCTCGTCGGAGCGCCAGAGCCCGATCAGGCCACGGAAGTGGGCGAGGAACCGCTCGTGCTCGTGCGGGGGGTACGTGCTGCGGACGGTGTCGACGAGCAGCTCGTCGAACTCGGCGGAGCTCACCCAGCTCAGCACCATCTCGTCGAGGTCGGGGAGGTGCTTGGCACTGAACTCCGCATAACGGTCGGTCTCGAAGTACTCATCCGCTAGCGACCGGTAGCGGGCCAGCCGGGTGCCGTAGTCCAGATCCGGGTCGTCCGCGATCTCGTAATACGGCTCCGGGTCCATGAACGGGCGTCCCTTGCGCTCGGTGGCGAGACAGAACACGGTCCAGCGCAGCAGCGCCTTCATGGCCCACGGGAAGTAGTAGTGCAGGCTGGTTACCGCAACATCCGGACAAGCGTTGGCGTAGTCGATCGGATGTACCTCCGGACCGCGCACGAGCGTCTCACAGGAGTTGAACTCCCAGCGGAAGAACGCGTTCACCAGCTTGCCGATCGTCACGACCTCGGCGCCCACCTCAGGGGCGAGAAAGCTGTGTTGGACGGCGTACCGGTCGTGCATCGGCAACTCCGGCCGGAACCGCATCACCATCGTCTCGGCGCCGATGGACAGCGACCGGGCGAACGCGTCGTAGCCCTCGATCGACCCCTGCAGGTGCATCAGCCGCTGCCCTGACTCGTCGTACGCGCGGTGCAGCGCCTCGCGGTCGACTATCCGGCTGACTCCTACCCAGGCACCGCCGTCGTACGGCTTCATGAACAGCGGATAGCCGATCTGCTCCGCGATGGTGTCCAGGTCGAACGGGCGGTTGTACCGCTCGGCGGTATAGACGTATTTCGTGTTGTCGATCGGGTCCTTGGGCGGCACCAGCACTGTGGTCGGCACTTTCAGGCCGAGCCGCATCATGGCGCAGTATGCAGCGTGCTTTTCTATGGCCTGGAACGTGAAGGGGCTGTTGAGCAAGTACACGTCGTCGGACAGCGCGATCTTCTTCAGCCATTCGCGCGGGTGGTGGTACCAGTACGCCAGCCGGTCGATCACCAGGTTGTAGCGGGGCCTGTATCGAAGGTCGAAGGGCTCGATGGTGATGCGTTCGGTGCCGAAGTCGTGGCGGTGTCCCTGGTCGTCGGTCACCGCGCCGAGCCGGCGGACCAGGGTCTCGAACGCGCGCGGCCAGTCGTCCTCGGTGCCGAGCAGCAACCCGACCAGATGCGCTCGTTCGGCCGTCATCGTGACCCTCCGTCCACGCGGCCAGCGGACAGTCGTGACGGAGCTTGTCTACACGCTCCCGGGCACAGACCCAACATGCAGCGTCTCACCCGGCCGGCACAAGCGTCGACAGGACCAGCCAGCTCACTGGCGCAGTGGGCAACAGCGAGTCGAGCCGATCCATGATCCCGCCGTGGCCGGGCAGCAGCCTGCTCATGTCCTTGATGCCGAGATCTCGCTTGATCATCGACTCGGCCAGGTCGCCGAGCGTGGCCGTGACGGCCGCCGCCGCACCGAGGAGGACACCGACCCACCAGCTTCCGCCAAGGAGGACGACCACGGCGAGCGAGGCCACGGCGACGCACGCGACCACAGCGCCGACCAGCCCCTCCCACGACTTCTTCGGGCTCACCGTCGGTGCGAGGGGATGCCGGCCTGCGACCACACCGGCGACGTAGCCGCCGGTGTCCGACGCGAACACCACGAGGATGCATGTAAGCACCCGCCACGCGCCGTCGTCGGGGCGGAGCAACAACATCGCGAAGCCAGCGAGAAACGGCACGTAGACAGCGACGAAGATGCCGGCCGCGACGTCGCCGGTATAACCAGGCGGATCCTCGGCCAACCGCCATACCAGTACGGCGACCACGGTGAGCGCGAGAGCGACCACCATGGTCTGGTGACCGCCGGCGTACGCCCCGACGATCATCAGGACACCGCCGAGTATCACCGGCACCAGCGGCAGCCGTATGTTCTTGAGCGCGAACGCGTCGCGGAGTTCCCAGACGGCCACAGCCGTCACGGCGAGCGCGAGCGCCACGAAGGCCGGGCGCCACAGCAGCAGGCTGCCCAAGACCAGGCCGGCGAGAGCGAGTCCGACACCGGTCGCCGCACGCAAGTCTCGACCGGCCCGGCCGTGTGCCGGCACAGTGGCCGGGGCCGAGCCGTCGGTCGTCACCCTCACACCTCGAGCAGCTCGGCTTCCTTGTGCTTGAGTAGGTCGTCGACCTGCTCGACGTACGACCTGGTGAGGGCGTCGAGCTGCTTCTCCGCGCGTACCACGTCGTCTTCTCCGACCTCGCCGTCCCGGGCCAGTCTGTCCAGGGCGTCCTTGGCGTGGCGGCGGACGTTGCGGATCGAGACGCGGGCTTCCTCCGCCTTGTGCCGTGCCAGGCGGGTGTACTCGCGACGTCGTTCCTCGGTCAGCTGCGGCAGGACCACGCGCAGGATCTGGCCGTCGTTCGTAGGGTTCACGCCGAGGTCGGAGTCCCTGATGGCCCGCTCGATCGCCGCAAGCGAGCTCCTGTCGTACGGGTGAATGGTGATCATCCGGGCATCCGCGACGTGGAACGACGCGAGCTGGTTCACCGGTGTGGGAGCGCCGTAGTAGTCGACGAGGATCTTGTTGAACAGCGACGGGTGCGCGCGGCCGGTACGGATGGTGGTGAAGTCCTCCTTGGCGACGGACACCGCCTTCTCCATCTTCTCCTCGGCCTCGAGAAGGGTGTCGTCGATCACCGTGGCTCCAATGGCAGGTAGGCCGGGCCGCTACCCGGCGTGCTGTCGGCTTGCAGCCGACCGTACCCCGGCCGACCCCTCCGCGGGGAGAGCACGGAGCGCTTCGGAATGACCACGTACACCACGCGTGTCCGTACATCACCAGGCCTGCAGGCCTGGTGATGTACGGACAGGCCTGGTGATGGCCAGCGGCGGTAGCTCAGACCGGCTTCGGGGTACCCCCGTCGACCAACACCGTCGGCACGTCGGCTGCCACCATGGTGCCGATCGAATCCCCACGAATCGCGCGGGCGATGGACCCGTCCCCTACCAGACCGAACACGACGATCGGCAGCCGGTTGTCCATGCACAGGCTGAAGGCCGCCGGGTCGGCGACCGAAAGGCGGCGGCGCAGCACCTCGCCGTACGTGATCGTGACGAACCGCCGCGCCGACGAGTCGATGTGCGGATCGGCCTCGTACACGCCGTCGACCCGGCTCTTGGCCATGAGCAGCCGGTCGCAGCCGATCTCCAGGGCGCGCTGGGCGGCAACCGTGTCGGTCGTGAAGTAGGGCATCCCGGCGCCCGCGCCGAACATCACGACCCGCCCCTTCTCGAGGTGGCGGGCGGCCCGGCGCGGGATGTAGGGCTCGGCCACCTGGCCCATGGCTATCGCGGTCTGCACCCTGGTGTCGACGCCTTCCTTTTCCAGAAAGTCCTGCAGCGCCAGGCAGTTCATCACGGTGCCAAGGATGCCCATGTAGTCGGCGCGCGCCCGGTCCATGCCGTGCTGCTGAAGCTCCGCGCCGCGGAAGAAGTTGCCGCCGCCGACCACGATGGCGACTTGCACCCCAGTGTTGACGACGGTCGCGATCTGCCGGGCGATCGTCTGCACAACCTCGGGATCGACGCCCACGGCGCCACCGCCGAACACCTCACCGGAGAGCTTCAGCAGCACCCGCAGCTTCGATCGAGCCGGTGGGCTCGCGGGCGACGCCGGCGCGGTCGCCGCCATGTCCACCACGGTTGACGCCCCTTCCTGGAAGCCGTCCGCCGGCTCTCGTCAGCCTCGGCCGACTTCGAAGCGGGCGAACTGGGTGACGGTCACACCTGCCTCCGCGAGAAGCGCCCCGACTGTCTTTTTGGCGTCCTGCACCGCCGGCTGCTCGAGCAGCACGTTGTCCTTGAAGTAGGCGGCCAGCCGGCCCTCCACGATCCTCGGCACCGCCTGTTCCGGCTTGCCTTCCTCACGGGCGATCGCCTCGGCGATCCGGCGCTCCTGTTCGACGGTTTCGGCGGGCACCTCCTCGTGGCGTACGAACTGCGGGCGCATGGCGGCAATCTGCATCGCTGCGCCGCGCGCGGCGACCGCGTCGCCACCCCTGTACTCGACCAACACGCCGACCTGCGGGGGCAGGTCGGTGGCACGACGGTGCAGGTAACTCACGACGTCACCGTCGAACACAGCCAGCCGGCGCAGTTCGAGTTTCTCCCCGATCACCGCAGCTGCCGCCTCCAGCGCGGCCGCGACCGTACGACCATCGGAGATCGTCACGGCTTGCAGCGCCTCGACGTCGCGCGGCCGGGCCACGGCGGCCGCGGCGACGATGGACGCCGCAAGCTGCTGGAGGTCGGTGTTCTTCGCGACGAAGTCTGTTTCGCAGGCGAGCTCGATCATGGCTGGCCCTGCCACGGCCACCAGCCCGTTCGATGCGGTCCGCTCGGCGCTCAGTTTCGCCGCGCGCGCCGCACCGCTGATCCGCAGGTGCTCGACCGCGCGGTCGAAGTCACCGCCGGTCTGCTCCAGCGCCCGCTTGGCGTCCATCATCCCGGCGCCGGTGGCGTCGCGGAGACGCTTGACATCAGTGGCCGTGAAGTTCGGCATCTCGCTCGCTTTCGGTTAGGTGCAGTCTCCCGAGCGGTGCCCGGGCTCATGTCGTGACGGAGGTGGCGTCATGCCGTTGGTGGAGTGGTCTGCGGGCTCGTCGGCGCACCCGTCTCATCGGCGAACTCCGCAGCTGCTTCGGCATCGATCGGCGATGTGCCTTCGGCAATACCCTTCGTGTCGTGCTCGGCGTCGACCTCGTCGGTGACGGACACCTGGTCGGGTTGGCCGGCGAGCAGCTCCTGTTCCCACTCGGCGAGCGGCTCGCCACCGGCCAGCTCCGGACCGGCGGCCTCGTCGCCCGTCTGCGCGGCCCGTGCCATGAGTCCCTCTGCCACGGCGTCGGCCACGACCCGAGTCAGCAGGCTGACCGCCCGGATCGCGTCGTCGTTGCCCGGAATGGGGTAGTCGACTTCGTCCGGGTCGCAGTTGGTATCGAGGATCGCGATGATCGGGATGCTGAGCTTGCGCGCCTCGTCGACTGCCAGGTGCTCTTTCTTCGTGTCGACGATCCACACCGCGCTCGGGACCCGGGTCATGTCCCGCACGCCGCCCAGGCTGCGCCGAAGCTTCTCCATCTCCCGCCGGCGCATGAGCAACTCTTTCTTCGTGAGGCCGGAAGCAGTGAGGTCGTCGAAGTCGAGCTCCTCGAGTTCCTTCAGCCGCTGCAGCCGCTTGTGCACGGTCTGGAAGTTGGTGAGCATGCCGCCCAGCCATCGCTCGGTGACGTACGGCATGCCGACTCTGGTGGCCTGCTCGTGAATCGCTTCCTGCGCCTGCTTCTTGGTGCCGACGAAGAGCACGCTGCCGCCGTGCGCCACGGTCTCCTTGATGAACTCGTAGGCGCGGTCGATGTATGACAGTGACTGTTGCAGATCGAAGATGTAGATGCCGTTGCGCTCGGTGAAGATGAACCGCTTCATCTTCGGATTCCAGCGCCGGGTCTGGTGCCCGAAGTGCACGCCGCTCTCGAGCAGCTGCTTCATGGTGACGACGGCCACGGCCGCGCCTACCTCCTTCTGCGCCCTGGTGCGGCGCTCGTCCGGTTGTCCGCGGCGGCCGGTTCGACCGTCGCGCCTGGTGTCCCAGCCGACATCCACCCCGCTATGTCGGGGACCGAGGAGTGTGCGACCGCGCGCGGGACACGCGAAATTCGACCTGGTGCGCCCAGGCCGTCGGTCAGTGTACGGGAGAGCCGGTTTCGCCGACCACTTCACTCATCACGGCGACAGGACACGGAACTCGTTGCCTTCCGGGTCCGCGAGCACCGTCCACGACACGTCGCCCTGGCCGACGTCGACGAACGTCGCACCCAGGGCGCGTAGCCGCGCCACCTCGGCCGCCTGGTCGGTGTCCGCGGCCGGTGCGACGTCGACGTGGAGCCGGTTCTTGCCCACCTTGGGATCGGCCGTTCGCAGCAGCTCCAGGTACGGTCCGCGACCATCCGCCGCCCGTAGTGCGTAGAAGTCGTGCGTGCCGTGCGTCACGGGCCAACCCGTCGCGGCCGACCAGAAACTCGCGAGCACACCTGGTGCAAACGCGTCCATGATGATCGCGCCGATCGCACCTGTGCCGTCGTACTGGCGTCGCGGCTCCAAAACGCAGAGCTCGTTGCCTTCTGGGTCCGAGAGCACCGTCCAGGGCACGTCGCCCTGGCCGACGTCGGTGAATGTCGCGCCGAGCTCGCACAACCGGCTGACCGTCGCCTCCTGTTCTGCAGCGGAGCCCGACCGCAGATCCAGATGCATCCGATTCTTGCCGGCCTTGCGGTTGGACGCCGGCAGGAAGACCAGCGGCACCCCGGGGAGGCCGGCCGGAGGCTCCACGCAGATCTCGTCCTGCTCCGCGACAGTGATGGGCCAGCCGGTGACCGTGGACCAGAACGTCCCCTGCGCGGCGGGATCAAGTGCGTCGAAGGCCACGCACTCGAGCCGGGTGGTCACCCCGACGACCTTAAGATGCCGCGTCGCCGGTGCTGCATCGGATCGCGCGCAGCGGTCGGTCGAGTTTGGACGCCCGTAGTACGGAGCTACAACCGTGCCACCGGACGTGATCAGGAGGACATGATCAGGAGGATCGATGAACTGGGTGCGCGACCGCAGCCTGGGGCTGTTCTTCATCGCGCTGTTCGTACTCACCTGGCTGGCCCAGCTGTTCGTCGAATGGCAGCGCTTCGTCAGTGAGCAGGAAGCGCACCAGCAGACGGCTGAATTCTGGTCGGGCGAGTTCTGGGTGGAGTTCTGGCAGTCGACACTGGAGAACTGGCAGTCCGAGTTCCTCCAACTCGGATCGTTCGTAATCGCCGCTGCCTACTTCGTGTACAAGGGGTCCAGCGAGTCGCCGGACAGCTCCGAGCGGCTGGAGGCGAAGATCGACGCGCTGTTGCAGGAGCAGGGCATCAAGCCGAGCGACATCGACCGCAAGCTGGAACCCCAGTACCGGCGCAAGGTCGCAGCCAAGGCCTGACCGCAGCTCCTGGGGCGGCGCCCGGTAGGTGCCAGAAGTGGAACGGAGAAACGTCCGGCTTCTCCACAGTGGCCTTCCCAGCAGCGCCGCCATCCACAGCCGACGGCGCGCGCGGCGCGTGAGCACCCGCGAAGGTGGATCCTCGGCGGCATGTCCGTTGGCATACGACTGCTTCTCCCAGCCGTCATCGGATTGTGGGCCCAGGCGCTCGCAAACGTCGCGCCGGCTGCTGCACTGGCGCCGGACGGCTGGCGCTCGCCGTTGGGTCCCGAGTCGTTGCACGTGCTCCGCGCGTTCGACCCGCCTGCGCAGCCGTGGCTTCCTGGCCACCGCGGAGTCGATCTCGCCGCGACCGTCGGACTGCCGGTGTATGCGGCAGGCGACGGTGTGGTGGCATACGCCGGTCTGGTCGCCGGCCGCGGCGTCGTAGTGGTGCGGCACGGCCTGTTCCGAACGACCTATGAGCCGGTTACCGGCTCCGTCGCGGTCGGCCAGCACGTCGTCGCCGGCGACCAGATCGGGGTCGTGTCCAGCGCGCCGACCCATTGCGCGCCGGCCACCTGTCTGCACTGGGGCTTGCGGAAAGCGGCCACGTATCTCGACCCGATGGGGCTGCTGCAGACTGGTCGGCCCCGGCTGCTGCCGCTCGGAGAAGACGTGTTCCGGCCCCTCCTGCCGGCACGGTCAGGCGCGTGGGTGCGCCTGCGCGTGGATCCGTCGAAGGCGGTCGACGGAGACATGCGTGTAGATCTGCGTGGTGGAAAGCGACGCGTGGCCGAGCAGCTCCTGCACGCTGCGTAGATCCGCCCCTCCCTCGAGCAGATGCGTCGCGGCCGTATGCCGCAGGCCGTGCGGGCCGACGTCGGGCGCTTCGGGCACCGCGCACAGCTGCTGGTGGACGACCTGCCGGGCGGCGCGCACCCCCAGACGTCCGCCCCGGCGGCCGACGAAGAGCGCGTCGCCGGCCGCCCGCCGATACAGCAGTGGTCGTCCCCGATTCAACCAGTCGTCCAGCGCAGCTTCAGCGGGTATGCCGAACGGCACACTGCGCTCCTTGCGGCCCTTGCCGAGCACCCGTACCACCCGGTGCTGGTAGTCCACGTCCGCAACGTCGAGCCCGACAAGCTCGCTCACTCGTACGCCGGTGGCGTACAGCAGCTCGAGCAGGGCGCGGTCGCGGATCGCCACCGGGTCGCCGTCGGCGGCGGCCGCGGCCGCGGCGGATTCCAGCACCCGGGCCATGACGTCGGCTCGTAACACGTTCGGCAGCGCGCGGTGCGCAGCTGGAACGGAGATCCGCGCACCGGAGTTGGTTCGCAGTAGCCCGCGCCGGTGCGCCCACGCCGTGAACGCACGCGCCGCGCAGGCACGGCGGGCGAGCGTCGCTCGCGCCCGTCCCTGCGTGCGCTGCCGAGCCAGCCAGCCGCGCACCGCCTCGACGTCCACCCCGGCCAGGTCTGTCCGCCCCAGCCGCACGACGTGATCGAGCAGGCTGGCGACATCGGCGACATACGCCCGGACCGTGTGGGCGGACCGGTCGCGCTCCGCGCGCAGGTGGGCGGTGAACTCGGTCAGCGCGTGCTGGAACGCGTGCGGCAGCGCCGCCTCGGGTCCACGCCGAACGGCCACGCGTCCCACGCTGCGCGCCTGGATCGACCGGGTCAAGCACCGCCGCGCGCCGTGGTCACGCCGGGAGCGAGCCGCCAGCCGTCGGGACAGCTCAGGACCATCCCGGCGAGGGACAGCTCGGCGAGCGCTCCCAGGCACCTGGCTGCCGACATCCCGGTGTCGAGACAGATCGAATCCACGGTCACTATCCGCCGGGCAGGCATCGCCTCCATCACCTCCCTTGCATCGGGACCCAGCTGGTCCCAGGGGCGAGTCTCACGGACCGGATCCGCTGCGGCGTCCGTTCCCAGATCTCCGACCAGATCGACCACCTCGGCGGCGCTGCTGACGAGCATCGCCGCACCGGTCCGGACGAGTTCGTGGCACCCGGCGGACATGGACGACGTCACCGGACCGGGCACCGCCGCCACCGGGCGGCCGATGTCGCCTGCCCAGTTGGCGGTGTTGAGCGCGCCGGACCGGGTTGCGGCTTCGACGACGACCGTGCCACGCGTCATCGCGGCGATCAGCCGGTTGCGTGCCAGGAACCGTTGCCGGGTCGGGTGCGAGCCCGGTGGCAACTCACTGACCACGAGCCCTTCCGCTGCGACCCGCTGCAGCAGTGTGGTGTTCGCGCTGGGATAGAACTGGTCGACCCCGCACGCGAGCACGGCCACCGTCATCCCACCCGCGGCGAGCGCGCCCCGATGCGCCGCGGCGTCCACGCCATAGGCGGCCCCGGATAGCACGCTCCAACCGGCCGCGGCGAACTCTGCGGCGAGGTCGACCGCTACTCGGACGCCGTACTCGGTCGCTGCGCGAGCGCCGACCACCGCGACCGAACGGTCGGTGACCGCGGCCAGATCTGGATCGCCACGGACCCACAAGCCGAGCGGTGGCGGTCCCGGACGCGCTCCGGAGTCGTCGGTGAGTTCGAGAGCGGCTACGTCGGCCGGCCATTCGGCATCCCCCGGGCACAGGAAACGGGCGTTCACCAGGGCACCGTGCCGAAGCAGCGTCTCGCCGTCGACACCGCCGCTGCGTCTACGCAACCGCCCATCCCGGTCCAGCGTGCTAAGGCCGCTGCGGATGGCCGACAGCACGTCGGAGGCGTCCTCGTTCAGAACCTGCCGAGCAAGCCGCACCCCCGCCGGAGTACCGGGGTCGACGAGTGCCGACAGTGCCGCCCGCGCCGCCCGATCGGCGGACACCGCGGCGCTCGTCATCCGGACATCCCGAGCCGGATCCCCACGGCCCGGGCGACGTCCTGGCGGCTGGGCAGATCGCGGCCGGCCAGGTCGCTGAGTGTCCAGGCAACCCGCAGCACCCGGTCAGCCCCCCGGGCGGTGAGCTGACCGCGGGACAGCGCCTCGTGGAGGGGCTGCAACGACACCGTCGAGGGACGCAGCTCACGGCGCAGCGCGGGACCCGGCACCTCGCCGTTCACCCGCCACGGCGTGCCGGCAAGCCGCCGGCGCTGGCGGTCCCGCGCGATCGCGACCCTATCGGCGACGACCTTGCTCGGCTCCCCACCGGCGGGCGCGTCCAGTCGGCCGACGGGAGGCGGATCGACGATGCAACGCAGTTCGATCCGGTCTCGCAGCGGGCCGGATATTCGAAACCCGTACCGGCGGACGGCGTCGGGCGTGCACTCGCATTTGCGACCGCGAGTGCCGTGGTTGCCGCACTTGCACGGATTCGCCGCCAGCACCAGCAGGAACCGCGCCGGGAAGACCGCGGTGGCTTCCGCCCGGGCGACGACGATCTCCCCCTGCTCCAACGGCTGCCTCAGCGCATCGAGTACTTGCGGGCCGAACTCGGGTGCCTCGTCCAGGAACAGCACGCCGAGGTGGGCGAGGCTCGCCGCGCCCGGCCGCAAGATCCGGCTGCCGCCGCCGACCACCGCCACCATGGACGCCGTGTGGTGGGGTGCGGCGAACGGCGGCCGAGTGACCAGCGGCTGGTCCGGACGCAGCATCCCGGCGACCGAATGGATCGCGGTCACCTCGAGCGACTCGTCGGTCGACAGGTCGGGAAGCAGCCCTGGCAACCGCTTGGCCAACATGGTCTTGCCGGCGCCTGGCGGGCCGGTGAGGAGCAGGTGGTGTTGACCCGCCGCGGCGACCTCGAGGACGAACTTCGCCTGTTCCAAGCCCGTCACGTCAGCCAGGTCGAGCGCGGCGTCGTCCAGCCGGTGGACTGCGGCGGCCACAGGCTTCGCCAGCTCCTGCGGAACCGGTTCGCCACGGAGTACCGCAAGCACCTGCCGCAGCGATCGGGCGCCGAGCACCGACAGGCCAGGCACCAGCGCTGCCTCGCTCGCGTTGGCTTCGGGTACCACGATGTGGGTCCCTCCGGCGTTCGCGGCGGCGACGGCCGCGGGCAGGACGCCGGGCACGGGGCGTAGCCGGCCGTCCAACGCCAGCTCGCCGAAGAACACCATCTCGGCAGGGATCTGTATGGGCGGCTCGGCGGCGGCTGCCACGACGGCGACAGCGACTCCGACGTCGAAGTGACTGCCGCGTTTGGGCAGCGCCGCCGGTGACAGGCTGACCGTGATCCGTTGCAGCGGCCACGCCTCCTCGCTGGACAGCACGGCCGCCCGCACCCGGTCCCGGGCTTCCAGCAGCGAAGCGTCCGGCCGGCCGACGATCGCGAACCCCGGCATACCGCCGATGTGGACTTCGATGTCGACGACGGTGCCGCTCACTCCGGAGAGCGCGACGCTGCGGCAGCGGGAGAACAGCATCAGAACGCTCCGCGCAGGTGCTCCACCGTCGCCGGCCCGTGGCGTCCCCGGTGGACTGCCAGGACGTCGAAGCGCAGCCGCGCGCTGCGCCGGCCGTTCTCTGCGAGCCAGCGCAGGCCGAGCTGCCGGAGTCTGCGAGCCTTCGCCCGGGTCACCGCCTCCAGGCCCGAGCCAAAGCCGAAGCCGGTTCGGGTCTTGACCTCGCAGACCACCACGGTCGAGCCGTCCAGCGCGACGATGTCGATTTCACCGAGCTCGCAGCGCCAATTGCGCGCGACCACGGTGAGACCCGCCTGTTCGAGATACCGAACCGCCACTCCCTCGCCGTATGACCCGACAGCGTCCTTGACCCGCACGGGCAACACCTCCGGTCCCGAGCCTCGGTCAACTCGACGGACGCAGGCAGTTATTGGCGGCCGGCTGGGGACGCCTGGTCGGAATCCGGGCCGCTGTGGACGGCGTCGGGGTTGCCGCCCGCTTTTAGCCGCCAACGCGTCGCTGTAGTGTCACGTCGGCAGTCAAGGGCCGCGGCCGGCGCTGGAAGAAGTGCCTTACTTGATCAGCGCGGTCTTGGTGCAGCTCCAGTTGAGCCCAATTACATGAAGCCACGTCGACCACCGAGGCTGAACTTTCGGAGCTGAAGCGTGCTCCTGGTTCCGCTACGGCAACACGAGATCAGGCAAGCATGCGTCGTTTCACTCGCCGGATCACTCGCCGAATCAGCTGCCCAGGCCGGTCTTGGGGATCTCCAGGTCGCTCTTGGCGAGCTCCTCGACGTTGACGTCCTTGAACGTGACCACCTTGACGTTCTTGACGAAGCGGGCCGGGCGGTACATGTCCCACACCCACGCGTCACTCATGGTGACCTCGAAGTACACCTCGCCGCCCTCACTGCGCACCTGCAGGTCGACGTTGTTGGTCAGGTAAAACCGCCGCTCGGTCTCGACGACGTAGGAGAAGAGTCCGACGACGTCGCGGTACTCCCGATAGAGCGACAGCTCCATCTCTGTTTCGTACTTCTCGAGGTCTTCGGTGCTCATCGGATCTCCTCCAGGACTAGAGCACCATTCTCGCCCACGACCCGAGCCACGTTGACGTACGACCGCCGGTGCACTGGCGACGGCCCGTGCCGGTCCAGTGCGTCCTGGTGCTCCGGCGTCACGTATCCCTTGTGGGAAGCGAAGTCGTAGCACGGCCACCGATCGTGCAGCTCGGTCATGATTCGGTCCCGGGTGACCTTGGCGATGACCGATGCCGCGGCGATGCACGCAGTCATCCGGTCGCCCTTCCACATCGCTAGCCCCGGCACACCGAGCCCTGCCACCGGGAAGCCGTCAGTCAGCACATACCCTGGCGTTACGTCCAGCCGGGCCAGCGCGCGGCGCATCGCCTCGACGTTGACGACGTGCAAGCCACGGCGGTCGACTTCGTCCGGCGGGACGATTACCACCGACCACGACACCGCCCGGCTCATCACCTCCTCGTAGACCCGTTCCCGCGCCGGCGGGGTCAACAGCTTGGAGTCGGCCAAGTCGCGGATCCGCTCCCGCCGACCAGTCGGCAACACCGCGGCGGCGACCACCAACGGGCCGGCGCAGGCACCCCGGCCGGACTCGTCCGCTCCGGCGACCGGCGACAAGCCGAGCTCGGCCAGCGCGCGCTCGTAGCCGTAGAGGCCACCGCGCCTGATCACCGGCCGCTTGAATTCGGTCACACGCCCACCTCCATCGGCGTGCTCGGGGCTCCTTCCTGCACCAGCCGCTCGACGAGTTCGGCGAGCGCCCTGGGGACCAAGGGTTCCTGGGTTGCGGCGAGCTCCTCCAAAGACCACCACCGGTACGCAGTGATATCTGCCTGCTCCTCGGCTGTCCAGCCGGCGACGTCCAGCGCAAACGCGTCGGGCGCCACGCCCAGGTACCACCTCTCGCGCAGGTCGAGCAGCCTCCCACGCCATTCGAAGACCTGCCGGCGATTCCAGATGTGCGGACCGAGCGCCACGTCGGTGCGTCCGGTCTCCTCGGCGAGCTCGCGGCTCGCGGCCTGCTCATACGTCTCGCCCGGTTCAACGGCACCACCTGGCGGGAACCAGTACCCATCGACCGCGCGGAACAGCAGCACCCGCGGCTGCTCCCGGCCGTGGGCGAGCAGCAGCACCCGTACGGTCGGCCGAACAACGGCGGTGCTCATCACCGTGGAGCTTATTGGCGTGCCCGTCGCCGGGTCAGGGCTCAGGTACGGCCGTGAATGCCTCGGGGCGCGACAGCGATCCCCAGTGCGCCAGCGGCCACACCACGGCGAACGCCCGCCCGGTGACACGGCCTTCCGGCACGGTTCCATTGACCCGGGAGTCTCCGGAGTTGGATCGGTGGTCGCCCATGACGAAAAGCTGCCCGGCCGGCACCGTGGCCTCGAACTCGGTGGCCGACGGCTTGTCGCCGGTCGACAAGAAGTCCGACTCGTCGAGCGGCAAACCGTTGACGGTCAGCCGTCCCTTCTCGTCGCAGCAGGCGACGGTGTCACCCCCGATCCCGATGACCCGCTTGATCAGGTGACCCTCGGAGTCGTCCGGCAGCACACCGACGAACTGCAGGACGTCGCGGAGCCGCCCTCCCAGCGTGGTGTCCTCCGGATCACTCACCGGGGACAGCCACTGATCCGGATCGGCGAACACCACGATGTCCCCGCGCTGCACGTCGCCGAAGCGGGTAGCCAGCTTGGAGACGAGCACGCGGTCGCCGACGTGCAGCGTGCCTTCCATCGACTGGGACGGGATGAGGAACGCCTGGACGAGGAAGATCCGTACCAGCGTCGCGATGAGGAGCGACAAGCCGACCACGATGACCGTCTCACGAACCCACGCCGCGACGCCGCTCCGTCGGGGCTTGTCCGCCGTCGCCTCACCGTCGTCACGGGGCACGGTCTTCTCCGTCACGTGCTCTCCCTGTGGGGCCCAGCCGGCCGCATGGACGCACGGCGGGACGCCGCGCCGCAGTGACGACGGTATCGTGCGGTGGCGCCAACGGGCCCGGAGGCAGGGACGTCAGGCGCTGTCGCGCTTCTCCCGGATCTTCGCGGCCTTGCCGCGCAGCCCGCGCAGGTAGTAGAGCTTGGCACGGCGGACGTCGCCTCTGGTCACGACCTCGATCCGGTCGATGATCGGCGAATGGAGCGGGAACGTGCGCTCGACGCCGACGCCGAAGCTCACCTTGCGCACCGTGAACGTCTCCCGCACGCCGGAGCCCTGCCGGCGGATCACGACGCCCTGGAAGACCTGTAGCCGGGACCGAGTGCCCTCCACGACCTTCACGTGGACCTTCACGGTGTCTCCGGCCCGGAAGGGCGGGATGTCGGTGCGCAAACTGGCAGCGTCGACAGCATCCAGCGTGTTCATCGTGGTCACTTCCTCGTCGACGCCGCGGGTCGTCGGCGGTTCGGTTCGGCTGCTGAGATCCGCGTGGCTTCGACCCCCCAGCGGCAGGGCGCACGCATCCAGCCCGGCAACGGCCGCCAGTGTGCCACAGCGGTGGCGGACTGCGAAAATGCTCCGCAGCGGGGCCGGCGCGGCGGTGCGGTCCGCTGCCATCACCAGGCGGGTCAGTACATCCAGGCGTGCAGGGCTGGTGAGGTACCGACCGGCATGGTGTACGGGTCATTCCGGACCGCTCCGGGCAGGTCGCGACCACTTAGCCGCCCGGCTCGAGCACCGGTCGGGATAAGTGGTCGGCGCGGCTCATCATGCGCGGTCACCCGATGTCCCACGGGTGGCCTCAGCACGACTCTCGAAGCATCGACGACAGACATCGACGGAGAGGACGGCAGCCATGAGCATCGTCGCACCGGGGATCGAGGCCGAGCTGAGCTACCGCAGAGAGCGGATCGCAGAGGATTTCCGGCGGGCCCGTGCGCCGCGTCGGGACAGTGCGGGCAGGAGCTCGCGGGCACTCCGGCGGAAGCTCTTGCCACGCGCCGCGTGAGCCGCGCAACAACCCACGCAGGGCCGACCGTATGGTCGGCCCTGCGTGCCACCATGGACCGCGTGACTCGGGCGGATCTGGACACCCCGTTCGTCGGCAGGGAGCGCGAGCTCAGCGCACTGCTCGACGCGGTCGAGCGGGCGGCGCTCAGCCAACCCACGGCCGTGCTGGTCGCCGGCGACGCCGGCGTTGGCAAGACGCGGCTGCTCACCGAACTGGCCGCGAAGGCGACCGTGACCGGCGCCACTGTCCTGCTCGGCCACTGCCTAGACATCGGCGACGTAGGCCTGCCGTACCTGGCATTCACCGAGGCGCTGCGGCCGCTCCGCGCGGATGCCACTGCGCAGGGCGGTCAAACCACGCGTGAGGCCCGGCTGGAGTTCGCCGGAAGCTTCGCGCCGGGCAGCGACGCAAGCCAGTTGCAGCTGTTCGACTCCGTCGCCGCGACGCTGGGCCGGGCCAGCCGGCAGGGCCGCGGACCGGTCGTGTTGATACTCGAAGACCTGCATTGGGCCGACCAGTCGACCAGGGACCTGCTGGCTTTCCTGGTCGGCCGGATGCGCGACGAACGGCTGCTGATCGTCGCGAGTTACCGTTCCGACGACCTGCACCGCCGGCACCCGTTGCGCCCGCTGCTTGCCCGTCTCGCCCGGTTGCCGGTCGTCGAGCGCTACGAGCTGCGCCCGTTCGACGCGGCCGAGATGGGCCGCTACCTGGCCGCGCTTTACGGCTCG
>JACVRX010000092.1 GCA_014534205.1 Jiangellaceae bacterium | reverse complement strand
ACCCGCGACCTTCGCCGTGACAGGGCGACGCGCTAACCAACTGCGCCACTGGGCCTGGCCGTACTGCGTGCCCCCAACGGGATTCGAACCCGCGCTGCCGCCTTGAAAGGGCGGAGTCCTAGGCCGCTAGACGATGGGGGCAACACCTGGACGGCTGCGCCCTTGGCTCGTCGCCGTCGGGGACTACGCAAGCATACGTGCCGGCATTCCGCGTCACCAACCAGCCGGCTCCCGCAGTCCCGGCGCCAGTGCCGCGCCCATTACCAGGCGTGCCCGTGGCATCGCCAGGCCTGCGGGCCTGGTGATGCACGGGCAGGGGTGGTGAACGTGGTCATTCCGGAGATGGTGACGGCGTCGACGGGGGTGCCTCGGTCGGGCCGTTCGGCCCGTTGTTGCCGTCGTCCTCGTCGGTCCGGTGCCGCTGGATTTCTGCGCTGGTGAGACCGAGCCCGCCGAGCGTGATGTCGTCCCAGGCCACCAACTCGTGGGTTTGCCAGTCGATGTAGAGCACCGACAGCGACACCGGTGTCGGTTCCTCCCCCTCCAGCGCCCGCAGGCCCGCCCCGCCGGTGGAGCCCTGCACCATCACGCGCGTCTCTTGCTCCAGCACAACGGTCCGCCGGCGGTGCGCATGCCCCGCCAGCAGCAGCGGAGCCGCGCCGTCGAAGTCCTCGGCGTAGGTGGGGTCGTGGAACACCAGCACCTCCGGCGGCCGCCCGAGCGCGCGCGCCTTGCGAGCGAGCTCCTCGCTGGCCACCTGGATGTCCTCGTCGGCCGTGCCACGGGTGGACTGGTCCGGAGTGAAGCGCGGGTCGGGCGCGCCGAGGAAGGTCAGCCCCGCAACGGACACCGCCTCGCCGTTCAGCACGACAGCGTTGGGTGCGGCCGCTACGGCTGCCTGAGTCAACACCGAGTCGTGATTGCCCTTGACGAACACGTACGGCCGGCCGAGCGTCGCTATCGGTCTGACGTACACCGACTCCGGGGCAGTGCCATGGTCGGCGATGTCGCCGGTGTCGACGATCGCGTCGACGTCGTACTGGTCTCCGACGGCCCGGATCAGGCTCCATGCGCCCGGATTCAGATGCAGGTCCGAGACGTGCAGCAGGCGGATCGTGTCGTCGCTCGGAGCCGCCGGCAGCGCCTGGGTGGTGTTGTACAGCCGGCTGACGTTGGCCACCAGCCGGGCCAGCTGATCCGCGTAGGCGTCGAAGTTGGTGGCGATCTGCTCTACGCTGCCGATGAGCTGTGGAGCCGACGTCAGCAGCCCGGTGAACCGGGGCTCGCGGGCAGCATCCGGGTCGAACGTGGCTGCAGCGAGCCCGTAGGAACCTGCGACCGCACCGACGGCGACGGCACCGGCGACCAGACCACGCTGCCACGAACGCAGCAGCAGCCCGCCGACGAGCGCAGCGCCCAGCACCGCGACGGCGGCGGATCGCACCGCCGCCTTGGTCAGCACGCCGCGCAGGTCGTCGACCAGCTGCTCGTCCAGGCCGGACAGCGCCGTGGGGTTCCCGACGATCGTGCGCAGCCCGTCGACGTCCACCGTCCGCACATCCACCCGCACCTTCAGCGGTGCGTTGTGCGTGTCGACGACCAGGGTGCCGACCGGATCCAGCTGGACCACGGTCTCGCCACCCCAAGCGGGAAGGATGCCAGCCTCCACCCCCACCGGGCCTATCGCCGCCGGCGTCGCGCCCGCAACGACGAGTGCCAGCCATGCACCAGCCAGTCCGGAAACGACGGTCGCGAACCACGGGGCGGCACGCCGCAGCCACCCGGGAGACGGTGGGGTGGCCGGCGCGATCACGCTTCGTTGGTAACACAGCACGCCCGCCAGTCGGGAACTGGTAGACAGGTTTGCCGCGGATTCGTGCTATTCGGACAAGTGTTACAATCGTTGTTCTAATTGGCATTCGTCGACAGTGCGCCGGCATTTCGCCGGGTGTTTCTGAGCCGCGCCGCGCGACGTGACGTATCCGACCGAACCGCGCGACGTGACGTATCCGACTGATCACGGCCGTCCTCCGCAGCGATCCCCCGGCTGTGGAGGACGGCCTCGGCCGGTCGGGGTCTGGTCCGCGCGCGGCTCGGCCGGATAGCGCGGGGTAACACTGTCAGCGTGTTGGACGTCGATGCCGCCGAGTTCGAGCAGCTCGTCGCCGAAGCCCTTGACGCTATTCCGCTCGAGCTTGCCAGGGTGATCGACAACGTGGTGATCCTGGTCGAAGACGAGGCGCCAGCGGAGACCCCGGATCTCCTGGGCCTCTACGAGGGGACTCCGCTCACCGAACGCGGTGGCTGGTACGCGGGCGTTCTACCGGACACGATACGGCTGTTCCGGCTGCCGATCCTGCGAATCTGCGAGACATACGACGACGTCGTCGATGAGGTGCAGGCCACGGTCGTACACGAGGTCGCACATCACTTCGGCATCGACGACGACCGACTCGAGGAGCTCGGCTGGGAGTGAGGACGCAGTACGGCCCCGGTCAATTCAGACCGGGGCCGCCCGACGAGGTGCGGACGCCGTACCGGGAACGCCTCTCGGCGCAACGGCCGCTCGCAGCGGCTAATGATGGGACCCGGGGTTACCGCGGTCCGACGCCCAGCGAGAGCCCCATGGAGCTGTCGCCAGTCACAGAACCTACCGCGACGAGCGCCGCATTCCCAATCCGGTCAGCTGAGTTCGTTCTGCCGCCATAGGGACGCGGCGTGCTCGAGTTCCTGCGCCATTCGCAGGTTGCCGTCGGCGAGCCGAGTCTGCCGGACGGACTCCGACTCGTCCTCGCAGTCGTCGGCGAGATGCGCCCGACCCGCGGCAACCACGCGGCAGAAGGCCGCCGCACGCTCCAGAGCGACGGCGAAGTCGCCGTCGAATGCGCTGGTGAGCACCGCGTCGCCGAGCTCGGCGACCTCTCGTGGTCCGGGCGGCTCCGCAACGCCAGCCACCACGGTCGACACCTCGGCAACGCGCTGCCCCGCCGCGAACAACCGGGCCGCGACCGCGCCGTCCCGGTGCACCCAGGTCCGCAGCAGGTAAAGCGACCACAATGTGCCAGGCAACGTGCCGGCGCCGGCGTCTCGCCACAGAGCCGCGATGTCGTCGAGTCCGACGTCGTCCGCCAGGCCGATCAGTCGTCTGGTGCGCTCCGGATCGACGCCGGAGTCGCGGCCTACTCGCAGCACGGCGGCCGCCGTGGCGTGGGCCACCATGGTGCGGTCGGCCGGGTCCGGGTCGCCCGGCAGGTCGGGCCACTCCGGCCGCAACAGTGGCCGCATCGGCCGCTCGTGCTCGTCGGGTCGCCAGTCGCTCACCACCCCATTGTGTAACGCGATGCAGCAACGGCCACCTCGGCGGGCGAACACGAGCCAGCCGCGATGAGGGCTTTCCCGCTCGGTCGACGAGTGGATGGCCAGGTCTCGTGCTGGTGCGTCGGGTGGCAAACCGTCCACGACGCTCGTACCGTGTGCGACTGCACGGGGAGCAGCCGACCAATCCGGGAGAGGAATCGTGCGCCGCGGTCGTCTCCGCTCGCTGTCTACTGCCCTCCCCGCTGTCATCGTGCTGGCTCTCGTCGGCTGTGATCCGTTCCCGACGGACGACGAGGAGCTCACCGTCCTTGCGGACGAGACGCAGGATCCCTGGCCGTGGGAGACCGCACCGCCGTCGAAGGCTCCACACTGGTCGGCTCAACCGAGCCCCAGCGTCACGCCGACCATCACGCCGACACCAACACCAACCCCGACACCGACACCAACCCCGACGCGAACGGAGACTCCAGAGCCGGAGCCCACGCCCGAACCCGAACCGAAGCCCGAAACCAGCCCAACACCGCCGCAGGCCGAAACACCGGCTCCGCCGCCGGAAGAGACCAACGGTGGGATGGCTGCGCTCGCGGCGGAGGTCGTCAAGCTCAGCAACGCGGAACGGGACAAGGCCGGATGCGACGCTCCGCTGCGCGTGGACGACCGGCTGGTGGCGGCCGCCCGCGGACACAGCGAGGACATGGCGGCGCGCGACTACTTCGACCACGTCAGTCCCGAAGGCGACGGCCCAGGTGAGCGCACGGCGGCGGAGGGCTACCCGCAGTGGTCCGGGGAGAACCTTGCGCTCGGCTACTCGACCGCCGAAGACGTCGTCGCGGGCTGGATGCGCAGCGATGGTCACCGCAGGAACATCCTCAACTGCGACTCGGTTGCGGTCGGCGTCGGAGCGGCCGACTCCGAGAAGGGGATCTACTGGACGCAGATCTTCGGCTTCGTCTGACCCGACTCAATCGAACCGCTTGAGAATGACAACGTTCACCATGCCTGCCCGTACATCACCAGGCCTGCAGGCCTGGTGATGTACCTACGGGGGTGGTGAACGTGGTCATTGCGGAAGCGCTACGGAACCGAGCGCTGGCGCGTCAAGAAGCTGACGGTGCGGTCCAGCGCACTTCCATTGCCGCGTTAGGAGCGCCGAGCCACATGTGGTCGGCGCCGTCGTAGGCGCGGAAGTCGACGGAGGCGCCCGCCGCCGCCAGCAGATCCCGCAGCCGCTCACTCTGCGAGCACGGGACCAACTGGTCGGCTCTTCCGCGCAAGAGGAGAAACGGGGGGGCGTCCGGCGTCACGTGGGTGACCAGGCTGGCCTACGCGGCCAGCTCGGGCACGGTTAGCAACGGCGCGCCGAGCAGTTCCGCCTCCCGCGAGTCGGCCGCCATCTTGTCGGCGCCGATCTCGGCCGCGATGGCCGGCAAGTCGGTCGGGCTGTACCACGCCACAACGGCGCTGACCGCCGTCGACGGGCCCGCCACGCCGATGTGGCCGTCGAGGTCGGTGCCACTGAGGCCGAGCAAGGCGGCGAGATGACCCTGGGCCGACTCCCCAAGCCGCGAATCGCGCCGCGTCGCGTCCGAGCTCGACTGCCCGGGCCCGCAGCCATCGCACGGCTACCTTCGCGTCATGCAGCTGGCCGGCCAGCGCGCCTCACCACTGAGCCGGTAGTCCGCACTCGCCACCGCGGACCACCGGATTGTTGACGTCGCACCAGCCGTCGAGGACACCGCAGTCGTCACGGAGGCACGCCGAGCTCGGCCGTATTGCCTGTCAGGGCGGAGGAGCGATGTACGGCTGCTTGGGTCGGCTCTCGAGCGCGGTCTTCCTCGGCAGAGTGCACGAGAACGAGTGGCGCCCGGAGCCCACCTCGATCGGCGCGCTGCCGTCGGGCAGCGAGATCTCGGCGTCGGTGTTGGGCGGGACGGTGACGTGCACGGCGAACACCTCGCCATCGAGCGTCCAGGAGACCTCGGCCAGCCCATACGGCGTCTCGTGACTGGCAGTCACCGAGGTCAGGTGGCCGCCGGGGCGTGGCGCTATGCGCAATCGCTTGTATCCCGGTGCAGCAGGCGCGAGCCCCGCGACCGTCCGGTGCATCCAGTCGGCGACCGCGCCGAGCGCATAGTGGTTGAACGAGGTCATCTGTCCTGGGTTGATCGACCCATCGGGGAGCATTGAGTTCCAGCGCTCCCAGATCGTCGTCGCACCCATCCTGACCTGGTAGAGCCACGACGGGACCTCGCGTTGCATCAGTAGCGCATACGCGGTGTCGACCTGTCCCGCTGCAGTGAGCGCGTCGCAGATCACCGGCGTCCCGAGGAATCCGGTGCCGATGCGGTACTCGTCGGCGTCGACCTGTTCGGCCAGCAAGAGTCCGGCGTGGCGGCGCTGTTCTGCCGTGAGCAGGTCGAACTGCAGGGCCAGCGCATAAGCGGTCTGGGCCGGGTATCCCAGCCGGCCGTTGGGGGTGACGTATTCGGCGCGGAACCGCTCGGCTACCCGCTCCGCCAGACGCGCGTACTGATCGCGATCGGTGTCGCGACCGAGCACCGCAGCGACCTGGGACATGACTTGTGCCGACCGGGCCAGGTACGCCGTCGCCACCGGCTGCCACGGCACCCGCGATTTCCACGGTTTGTCATCCGGCGCGGCGGCGTCGAGCCAGTCGCCGAGCATGAAGCCACCCTCAGGAAAGTCCAGGTTCTCGCCAGCCCGCTCCTCGAACGCGACCAGCCAGGCCGTCATGCTCTCCCACTGGTCGCCCAGCACCTGCACGTCGCCGTACCGCTGGTACAGCACCCACGGGACGACGACCGCGGCATCACCCCAGCCGGCCTCCACCTGCAGCGGGGGCCATTCTCGCGGGGTGATCTTGGCGTTCGGGACCCATAGCGGCACGACGCCGTTCGCCTCCTGCTGGTCCACGGCCAGGTCGGCAAGCCAGGAGCGCAGCATTCCGGCGGTGTCGTAGAGAAAAGTGGCTGTAGGCGCGAACACTTGCAGGTCGCCGGTCCAGCCGAGTCGCTCGTCGCGCTGCGGGCAGTCGGTCGGGACGTCGACGAAGTTGCCCCGCATTCCCCACACGACGTTCTGATGCAGGCGGTTCAGCTGCGGATCGGAGCAGGTGAACGTGCCCGCGGAGCGCATGTCGGTGTGCACGACGACGGCCTCGAGGTCCGACGTCGTCAGCTCGCCTGGCCAGCCCGCGACCTCGGCGTAACGAAAGCCGTGGAAGGTGAACCGCGGTTCCCAGGTGCGCGGGCCGTTGCCGTCCAGGAGCACGACGTCGGTCTGCTGCGCCCCGCGCAGCGGCCGGGTGCCCAGCTCCCCGTGTTCGAGGACCTCGGCGTGCCGGATGGTGATCTCGGTCCCGGCGGGCGCATCCGGAAGCCGCACTCGCAGCCAGCCGACCAGGTTCTGGCCGAAGTCCACCAGGGTCTTCCCCGACGGTGACGTGGTGACCGACCGTGCGGGCAGCGTCTGTGTCCGGCGCACCGGTGGACCGGTCGGCGCGACCAGCCGTGTGGTGTCCAGGTCGCCGACCTCCACTGGCTTCCACTCGGCGTCGTCGAACCCTGGCGACGACCAGCCCGGCAGCTCACGCCGGGCGTCGAACGTCTCTCCGTTGTAGATGTCGGTCCTGGTGAGTGGGCCCAGCGCGGACTGCCAGGATCCGTCACTGGTCACCGTTGTCCGGGTGCCGTCGGTGTGCTCCAGCTCCAGCTGCACCAACGCACCGGTGCGATCGCCGTACACGTTGCGCAAACCGGCGAATCCCAAGTAACCGCGGAACCAGCCGTCGGCGAGGTGGATGCCGATCGCATTCGGGCCCTCCCGGAGCAGATCGGTGACGTCGTACGTCTGGTAGCGCAGCCGGTGGTGGTAGCTCGTCCAGCCAGGCGCCAGGACGTCCTCGCGCACGACCGAACCGTTCAGCTCAGCCTGGTAGACGCCGTGCGCGGTGGCATACAAGCGTGCCCTGGCCACGGGACGGTCCAGCACGAACTCCCGTCGCAGCAGCACCGCCGGCTCGCCACCGGCGCCGGGCGTCGGCAGCACCGGCTGGACGAGCTGGGCAGTCCAGTCCTCCGGCGCAAGCAGCCCCGCCTCGACCGCGGCGTCGTCGCTCCATGCGGACGGTTCGTCGTCCGGATACCCCCAGACCCGTACCCGCACGGTGCGCCGCTCCCGGCTGGTCAGCGCCGGGGCATGCCACGCGACGAGGAGCGACTCCCCCGATTCGACGCGGCCGGACGACCACGCGGGCCCGTT
>JACVRX010000053.1 GCA_014534205.1 Jiangellaceae bacterium | reverse complement strand
CTCGGACTCGCTACACAGCGCGGTAGTCGAGATCATCGTGAGGAAGAACGCGCGCTGCCGCTACACGACCATTCAGAACTGGTCCAATAATGTTTACAACTTGGTGACTAAGCGCGCCGTCGCACATGAGGGCGCAACAATGGAATGGATTGACGGCAACATCGGCTCGAAGGTGACGATGAAATATCCTGCTGTTTGGCTAATGGGCGAAAATGCGAAAGGCGAAACACTTTCCGTCGCGTTCGCCGGGACCGGCCAGCACCAGGATGCGGGCGCCAAGATGCTGCACCTCGCGCCGAACACGTCGTCGAGCATCGTGTCGAAGTCCGTCGCGCGCGGCGGTGGCCGAACGTCGTACCGAGGTTTGGTCCAGGTCATGCCGCGTGCGGAGCACAGCGCCAGCACCGTGCGCTGTGACGCGCTGCTGATCGACACCATCTCGCGGTCGGACACCTACCCGTACGTGGACGTGCGCAACGACGACGTGTCCATGGGCCACGAGGCGACGGTTTCCAAAGTCAGCGAGGACCAGCTCTTCTACCTGATGAGCCGTGGGATGGCCGAGGACGAGGCGATGGCAATGATCGTGCGCGGCTTCATCGAGCCGATCGCGCGGGAGTTGCCGATGGAGTATGCCCTAGAGCTCAACCGGCTCATCGAGCTGCAGATGGAAGGCGCGGTGGGCTGAGCCGGCGATGACCATAATCACCGAGCACTCGCACGGCCCCGGTGCGAGCCACGGCAGTTCGCTGCACCGGTTCGCCTCTTTTGACGTGGACGCTCACGACATCCCCCGCGGACGGGAGGAGGCGTGGCGGTTCACCCCCATGGTGCGTCTGCGCAACCTCCACGTCGATGCACCCCTCGACGGGCACGACTACGAGATCACGGTGGACGCCGACCCGCCGGTGCAGGTCCGCAATGGGGAGGCGAGCGACGCGCTGCGCGGGGCTTCTGGCTACGTGCCGGTGGACCGGGTGAGCGCCCGGGCGTGGGCGGCAGCCGACAAGGTGCTCGCGCTGACCTTCCCGGCTGAGGCCGTGAGCGAGCGGCCGACGGTCGTGCGAATGCGCGGGCTGTCTGCGGAGAAGCCGGCCGCCGGCCACCTCGTGGTCGCCGCGCAGCCGTACAGCCGGGCCGTCCTGGTGGTCGAGCACGAAGGGTCCGCCGCATTCGTGGATCACGTCGAGATCGTGGTGGAGGACGGCGCCCAGCTCACCGTCGTCACCCTGCAGGACTGGGCCGACGACGCGGTGCAGCTCTCGTACCATCACGCCCGGGTAGGGCGAGAGGCGAGCGTCAAGCATGTGGTCGTGACGTTCGGCGGCGACCTGGTCCGCACCAGCACGTCGCTCGACTACGCCGGCCCGGGCGGCGAGGCGGAACTGCTCGGTATGTACTTCGTGGACGCCGGTCAGCATGTCGAAAACCGGCTGTTCGTGGACCACAACACCCCGCACGCACGCAGCAACGTCGAATACAAGGGCGCCTTGCAGGGCGACGGGGCGCACGCGGTGTGGGTCGGCGACGTACTGATCCGCCCGGAGGCCCTCGGCATCAAGACATTCGAGCTGAACCGAAACCTGGTGCTCACCGACGGCGCCCGAGCGGACTCGGTGCCGAACCTGGAGATCGAGACCGGCGAAATCGAAGGGGCCGGTCACGCCAGCGCCACCGGTCGGTTCGACGACGAGCAGCTGTTCTATCTGCAGGCGCGAGGCATCTCACCGGAGCAGGCGCGCCGGCTGGTCGTACGCGGGTTCTTCACCTCGTTGATCAACCGGATCGGCGTTCCGCAGCTCGCGGAACGGCTCAGCGGCGCCGTCGATCGAGAGCTGGCGATATCCGAGGCCACGGAGGCACGACACCGATGAGCACACTGGAGATCCGCGATCTGCACGTCGCGGTCGACACGGACACCGGCGACAAGGAGATCCTGCGCGGCGTCGACCTCGTCGTCCGCGCCGACGAGATCCACGCGATCATGGGTCCCAACGGGTCGGGCAAGTCCACGCTCGCCTACTCCATCGCCGGGCACCCGAAGTACCGGGTCACGCGCGGCACGGTGACCCTCGACGGCGACGACGTGCTCGCGATGAGCGTCGACGCCCGCGCCCGCGCCGGGCTGTTCCTGGCCATGCAGTACCCGGTCGAGGTCCCCGGCGTGTCGGTATCCAACTTCCTGCGTACCGCCAAGACGGCCATCGACGGGCAGCCACCCAAGCTGCGCAGCTGGGTGAAGGACGTCAAGGCGGCGATGGACGGGCTGAACATCGACCCCGCGTTCGCCGAGCGCGACCTCAACACCGGGTTCTCCGGTGGGGAGAAGAAGCGGCACGAGATCCTGCAGCTCGACCTGCTCGACCCCAATGTCGCGATCCTGGACGAGACCGACTCCGGCCTGGACATCGACGCGCTTCGGGTCGTCGCGGACGGCGTCAACCGCTTCCACCGGCGCGGCGGCAAGGGCGTGCTGCTCATCACGCACTACACGCGGATCCTGCGATACATCTCGCCCGACTTCGTACACGTCTTCGTCGACGGCCGGATCGCCGAGGAAGGCGGACCGGACCTCGCGGAGAAGCTCGAGATCGAGGGCTACGTCGGCTACGTCGGCACGTCGGCCTGACGGAAGGAGGAAGGCCGGTGAACGAGCTCGCGAGTCCGCTCGACGCAGAACAAGTCCGCAAGGACTTCCCGATCCTGGAGCGGCGGCTGGCCGGTGACCGGCCGCTGGTGTACCTCGACTCCGCCAACACCTCGCAGAAGCCGCGCGCCGTCCTAGACGCGCTGGCCGATCATTACGAGCGGCACAACGCCAACGTCGCCCGAGCCGTCCACCAGCTCGGCGAGGAGGCCACCGCCGCGTACGAGAACGCGCGCACCAAGGTCGCGGCGTTCATCGGCGCCCCGAGCCGCGACGAGGTGGTGTTCACCAAGAACGCCTCGGAGGCGCTCAACCTGGTCGCCAACACCTTGGCAAGCGGGCTGGCTGCCGACCCGCGGTTCCGCCTGGGCCCCGACGACGACGTCGTCATCACCGAGATGGAGCACCACTCCAACATCGTGCCCTGGCAACTTGCCTGCCAGCGCACCGGCACGAGGCTGCGGTGGTTCGGGCTCACCGACGAGGGCCGGCTGGAGGTCTCCAATCTCGTCGACCTCGTCACCGAGCGCACCAAGATCGTCGCGATGGTCCACCAGTCGAACATCCTGGGCACCGTGAACTCGGTGTCCCCGATCGTCGCGCGGGCCCGCGAGGTGGGCGCGCTGGTGATGCTCGACTGCGCGCAGTCGGTGCCGCACAAGCCGGTCGACGTCACCGAGCTCGGCGTGGACCTGATTGCGTTCACCGGACACAAGATGTGCGGGCCGACCGGGATCGGTGTGCTGTGGGGCCGCACCGAGGTACTCGACGCGCTGCCGCCGTTCCTCGGCGGCGGCGAGATGATCGAGACGGTGGACATGACCGGTTCGACGTTCGCGCCGATCCCGCACAAGTTCGAAGCCGGCACCCCGCCGATCGCCCAGGCGGTGGGTTTGGGTACCGCCGTCGACTACCTGTCCGATCTCGGCATGGTGAACGTCGCCGCCCACGAGCGCGCGCTCACCACATACGCGCTGGAGCGCCTCGGCGAGATCGACGGCGTGCGGTTCGTCGGTCCCCGGTTGCCCATCTCCCGCGGCGGTACGGTGTCGTTCACGGTGGATGGGATCCACCCGCACGACGTCGGGCAGGTCCTCGACGAGCTGGGCATCGCCGTGCGGGTCGGCCACCACTGCGCGCGCCCGGTCTGCGTCCGCTACGGAATTCCGGCGACCACGCGCGCGTCGTTCTACCTGTACACCACACCGGCGGAGGTCGACGCGCTGGTGGACGGCGTCAAGCAGGTGCAGAGGTTCTTCGGGTGACGACTGACACGCTGTACCAGGAGATCATCCTGGACCACTACAAGCACCCCGCCGGGCGCGGGCTGCGTGAGCCCTTCGACGGCGAGTCGCACCAGGTGAATCCCACCTGCGGCGACGAGATGACGGTCCGGGTCCGGCTGGCCGGTGACCGGGTGAAGGACCTGTCCTACGACGGGAAGGGCTGTTCCATCAGCCAGGCGTCCGCCAGCGTGCTGCACCAGTTGGTCGCCGGCCACCGGGTGGACGAGGCCTTCGGCACCTGCGACGCCTTCACCGAGCTGATGCAGGGCAGGGGAGAGGTGGAGCCGGACGAGGACGTGCTCGGCGACGGCATCGCGTTCGCGGGCGTCGCCCGCTACCCGGCCCGGATCAAGTGCGCGCTGCTGTCCTGGATGGCCTTCCGCGACGCCGTCGCCCGCGCGCTGGCGATGGCGGGAAAGGAGCGGGCATGACCGACGCGACGAACGTCGCCTCCATCGAGGACGTCACCGAGGCGATGCGCGACGTGGTGGATCCCGAGCTCGGCATCAACGTCGTCGACCTCGGCCTGGTCTACGGGCTGCAGATCGACGACGACGGCGTGGCGGTCATCGACATGACGCTGACCAGTGCCGCGTGCCCACTCACCGACGTGATCGAGGACCAGACCCGCGCCGCGCTGGATGGATTGGTGCACGACTTCCGCATCAACTGGGTATGGATGCCGCCCTGGGGGCTGGAGCGGATCACCGAGGACGGCCGTGAGCAGCTGCGGGCGCTTGGGTTCAACGTCTGAGGCGTTCGCCCGACCCACTTGCTCGACCCACTTGCTCGGCCGTCATGATCAACGTGGATTAGGTGCCGCCGGAGCGACACCAAATCCCCAGACGTCAGGTCGAGCAATGTCGGGAGAAGCTGAGTGCGGGTCATCTTCGCGGGCACGCCAGACACCGCGGTGCCGTCGCTGCGGGCCGTGCTGCGTTCCCGGCACGACGTGGTCGCCGTACTGACGCGTCCCGACGCGCCGGCCGGGCGCGGCCGCCGACTGACCCCCAGCCCGGTAGCAATGACCGGCACGGAGTCGGGGCTCGAGGTGTTGAAGCCGGATCGACCACGCGATCCGGCTTTCGTCGCTCGGCTCACCGAGCTGGCACCCGACTGCGTAGCGGTGGTCGCGTACGGTGCATTGATCCCTCCGGCCGCGCTGGACGTGCCCAAGCACGGCTGGGTCAACCTGCACTTTTCAGTGCTACCGGCCTGGCGCGGTGCGGCACCGGTGCAGCACGCGATTCTGGCCGGCGACGACGTCACCGGTGCGTCCACGTTCCGCATCGAGGAAGGCCTCGACACCGGCCCCGTATACGGCGTCGTCACCGAGCCGATCCACCCGACGGACACCAGTGGCGACCTGCTGGGACGGCTGGCCTGGTCCGGTGCGCAGCTGTTGGTTGCCACGCTCGACGGGATCGACGACGGCACGCTCCGCCCGCAACCGCAATCCGCGCAGGGGGTCTCCTGGGCACCCAAGCTGACCGTGGCCGACGCGCAGATCGACTGGACGGCTCCGGCGCTGCGGGTGGACCGGCTGGTACGCGCCTGCACGCCGCTTCCCGGAGCGTGGACCACCTTCCGAGGCCAGCGGTTGAGGGTTGGGCCGGTGCGGCTGGACGCCGACGTCACCACCCTTGCGCCCGGGGAAGTGCAGGCCGGCCGCCACGAGGTGCGGGTGGGGACCGGCAGCCATGCGGCGCTGCTGGGTGACCTGCAGCCGCCCGGGAAACAGCCAATGCCGGCCGCGGACTGGGCGCGCGGCGCCAGGCTGGCCGCCGCTGAGCGGCTCGGTCGGTGAGCCGCCGGCGGCGGACGACCATGCCGCCGGGCGACCCGGCGCGCTCGGTCGCCTTCGAAGTGCTGCGCGCCGTCACGGAGCGTGACGCCTACGCGAACCTGGTGCTGCCGGGACTGCTTCGTGAGCGCGGGCTGACCGGCCGCGACGCCGCGCTCGCCACCGAACTCGCCTACGGGTCGATGCGCGGTCTCGGCACCTACGATGCCATCCTGGCTGGCTGCGTGGACCGGCCGCTCGACGTACTGGATCCCCCTGTGCGCGACGTGCTGCGCATCGGCGCGCACCAGCTGCTCGGCACCCGGATCCCTGCGCACGCAGCGGTAGCGAGTGCCGTCGAGCTCGCCCGCGCGCACGTAGGGGAGGGACCAGCCCGGCTGGTGAACGCGGTGCTTCGCCGGGTCAGTACCCGCAGCTTCGACGAGTGGCTCGACGAGATCGCGCCGGCCGACCCGGTGGAGCGACTGGCGCTGAAGCACTCCCATCCCGCGTGGATCGCCAAGTCGATGCTCGATGCTCTGGACGGGGACCTTGCCCAGCTGGAGCAGCTGTTGATCGCTGACAACGAGCGGCCGGAGGTCACCCTGGTCGCTCGGCCCGGTCGCGCGGAGGTCGGCGAGCTACTCCAGGCAGGTGCTCGGCCCGGTCGCTGGTCGCCGTTCGCCGCGGTGCTTGCTGCAGGTGATCCGGGCGCGATCGCCGCCGTCCGGGAGCAGCGGGCCGGCGTGCAGGACGAGGGCAGCCAGTTGGTGACCGCCGCTGTCGTGGCCGCGCCTGTCGCGGATCGCGACGAGCGGTGGCTGGACATGTGCGCCGGTCCCGGCGGCAAGGCGGCGCTGCTGGCCGGCCTCGGCAACGAGCGAGGTGCGGCGCTTCTCGCCGTGGAGCGGCAGCCGCATCGCGCACAGCTCGTCGCCAACGCGCTCCGCGAGGCGCCGGGGCGGCACATGGTCGTCGCCGCGGACAGCACCCGGGTGCTCGCCGGGGCTGCGTCCGACCGGGTGTTGCTGGATGCCCCATGTACCGGCCTGGGCGCGCTGCGCCGCCGGCCGGAGCTGCGCTGGCGGCGGCTGCCTTCCGACCTGCCGGGATTGCGGGCGCTGCAACACCACTTGCTCGCGGCGGGAGTCGACGCCGTCCGCGCCGGTGGGCTGGTTGCCTACGTCACCTGCTCGCCGCACCTGGCGGAGACCTCCACCGTCGTCCACGACCTGCTGCGCACCCGTGACGACGTCGAGCAGGTCGATGCGCGCCCGTTCCTGCCCGGCGTGCCGGACATCGGCAGCGGACCGGACGTCCAGCTCTGGCCGCACCGGCACGGCACGGATGCCATGTATCTGGCGCTGCTGCGACGACGCTGAACGGCGCTATGAGGTCCACCAGGTCGGCCGGAGGGAAATGTCCCCGGGTCGGCTAGCGTGCCCTTCCGTGGGCCCGCTGATCGCACCGAGCCTCTTGTCGTCGGACTTCGCCAACCTGCAGGCCGAAGTCGAGCGGATCACGGGCGCGGACTGGGTGCACGTAGACGTCATGGACAACCACTTCGTGCCCAACCTCACCATCGGTCTGCCGGTTGTCGAGGCACTCGCCAAGCGATCCAGCCTGCCGCTCGATTGTCACCTGATGATCGAGGAGCCAGACCGGTGGGCGCCCGACTATGCCGAAGCGGGTGCCGGAACGGTCACGTTCCACGTCGAAGCGGCCGCGGCACCGGTGCGGCTCGCGCGAGAGCTGCGCCGGCTCGGCGCCCATCCAGGCATCGCAATGAACCCGACCACCCCTGTGGACGAGGTCGAGAACATGCTCGGCGAGGTGGATCTGGTGCTCGTCATGACCGTCGAACCCGGCTTTGGCGGGCAGCCGTTCCTGGAGCTGTGCCTGCCGAAGGTGCACCGGGTGCGCGAACTCGTCTCGCGGGCTGGTCTACAGGTGTGGGTCGAGGTCGACGGCGGCGTGTCCGAGGAGACCATCGAACGGTGTGCGGAGGCCGGAGCCGACGTGTTCGTCGCCGGCACTGCGGTCTTCGGCGCCGAGGACGCCGCCACGGCGATTGCCGAGCTGCGCACCTTGGCGGGACGGAGCCATTCCCCGCGGTGAAATCCGCGACCGATACACGACGTTCTCCGCTCGTCCACCTGCCCGCTACACTCGGCCAGACGCGTGCTCCGGGGCTCGGTGAAAGTCCGAACCGGCGGTGACAGTCCGCGACCCGGCCGCCTGCTTCGCGAGGAGCCGGTGGACGGTGGACCCGGTGGAACTCCGGGACCGACGGTGACAGTCCGGATGGGAGGCAGCACGCGGGCCGGTCGCGTCGCTGGACGCCGCCTACATTCCCGGAGCCCGCCCGAGAGGGCCAGGAGGCCGGGATGGATCAGCTGCTGTGGCTGTTGGACTCACGACTGCAAGTGTTCGGGTCGGAGATCCTCTGGCGCGAGATAGTCGGCAACGCGTTCGGATTCGCGTCTGCCGTTGGCGGCTTGCGGCGCAGGGTCTGGGCCTGGCCGATCGGCATCGTCGGGAACATCCTGCTGTTCACGGTGTTCCTCGGCGGCGTCTTCGCCACCCCGCAAGCCAAGGACCTCTACGGCCAGGCCGGCCGGCAAGTCTTCTTCCTGGCCGTAAGCGCTTACGGCTGGTGGCGCTGGCACCGCAACGCCGAGCTCGGTCCGGCGGTCACGCCCCGCTGGGCGTCCGCTCGCGAACGCCTGCAGTTGGCCGGGTTGATCGTCGCCAGCATGGCGGTGTTTTACGTAACGCTGCGCGCCCTGGGCTCCTGGGGGCCGCTCGCGGACGCCTGGATCTTGACCGGCAGCCTGCTGGCTACCTACAGCATGGCCCGGGGCTATGTCGAGTTCTGGCTGATCTGGATCGCCGTTGACCTGGTCGGTGTGCCACTGCTGCTCAAGGCCGGTTTCTACCCGTCGGCACTGCTGTATGCCGCGTACGGCGTCTTCTGCGTAATTGGGTTCCTCGCATGGCGCCGAGTACAGCGACTGGAGGAGCGAGTAGCGCCTGAAGTCGAGGTCGCGGCCTCTCCCTAGACCGGCGGGTCGGGTCGTTCTCCGCTGGCGGTGGCCGGCCATCACCGAAGGAAGTGGTGTGGTCGTGGTCGAGGTCGCAACTCTCGGCCGGCCAGATGCAGGTGGGAATCGGCAGGCGGGGTCGCGGGTCACGACGAAGTCGGCGAGGTCCGGCGGCTGAGTGTGACGGGCGCCGCCGTAGTTGCGCAGCGCGCTGCTGGCCGGATCGGTGAGCCGCCGCCACCCGTCGGCGGCGATGCGCAGTTCATCTCCGTGGTGATCGGCCCCCGTACCCGTGCACAGGGCTGCATTCCAGAAGGACTTCGAATCCACAGCCGGCAACAGGGCCGCTGTATCCCGGCCCATAGGCTTGGCCGCCGTGAAGACGTTCGACGACCTGTGGGCTGAACTGTCCACCAAAGTCGCAAGCGACGCGCCGGGTTCGGGCACCGTCCATGCCCTGCGTGGCGGCATCCACGGCATCGGCAAGAAGGTCGTTGAAGAAGCGGCCGAGAGTTGGATGGCCGCCGAGCACGAAGGGTCCGACCGGGCGGCGGAAGAAGTCGCGCAATTGCTGTACCACGTGCAGGTGTTGATGCTCGCTGCCGGTGTACAGCTGGAAGACGTCTACAAGCGCCTGTAAGGAAAGACAGATGACCCCGCTGCGAATCGCGGTACCCAACAAAGGACTGCTCGCCGAACCGGCCGCCGAGATGCTGCACGAGGCCGGGTACCGACGGCGCTCCGACGGCCGTGAGCTGGTACTGCTGGATCCCGAGAACAACGTCGAGCTGTTCTTCCTGCGGCCTCGGGACATCGCCGTATACGTCGGTTCAGGCACCGTCGAGGTCGGCATCACCGGGCGTGACCTGCTGCTCGATTCCGGCTCACCGGCCGAGGAGCTGATGCCGCTCGACTTCGGATACTCGACCTTCCGTCTTGCGGCTCGGGTTGGCACGGTGACCGATGTCGCGGACTTGGCCGGCCTGCGCGTTGCGACCTCCTATCCCGGCCTGCTGTCCAAGTACCTCGCCGACAAGGGAATCGATGCGGAGGTGATCCGGCTGGACGGCGCCGTGGAGACCGCGGTGCAGCTGGGGGTCGCGGACGTCGTTGCCGATGTCGTCTCGACCGGGACCACGCTGCGACAGGCGGGCCTGGAGCTGGTCGGCGAGCCGATCATGACCTCGGAGGCCGTACTGATCACCCGCACGAGCGTCGCGTCTACGCCAGCGGTGCAGCAGCTGGTCCGTCGGCTGCAAGGCGTCCTCGTGGCCCGGCGGTACGTGATGATGGACTACGACATCCCAGACGAACGGCTGGACGAAGCCTGCGCTATCACTCCCGGCATCGAGTCGCCGACGGTGTCGCCACTGCACCGCCACGGCTGGGTCGCCGTACGCGCGATGGTTCCGCGGATCGACGCGCACCGCGTCATGGATGCACTGTGGGACGTCGGCGCCCGGGCGATCTTCGTCACCGACATCGTTGCCTGCCGGCTGTAGCTATTGCTGACCCTGGTGTCACTCGACCCATGCCCCCGGGTCGATTGATGTCGGCACTGACCGCCGTACCATCCTGCGGTGATCGGCCTCCTCGCCACGGTGTTGATCGTGCTCGCGCTCGGATACGCCGCGGCTGCGATCGTCCTCACAGCACTGGGGAAGGCGCCGCGTGAGTACTACGTCATCACCTCCGCCGCGCTTACTGTGCTGGTGTTGGTGCAGGTGCTCATCGCCGTCGTGTTGTTGCTGACCGGGCAGCGTCCCGACGAACTCGGCACGTTCGTCGGGTACCTGATCGTCGCATTGATCTTGTTGCCGGTCGGAACGGTCTGGGCACTGGCGGAGCGCTCGCGTTGGGGCACCGCCGTGCTGGCGGTCGCCTGCCTGGCGCTGGCTGTCGTGGTAGTGCGGCTGCAGGATCTGTGGAGTACTGCCGGTGGCTGATCCGCGACCGACCAACGCCGGACCGGGCCGGCTTCTCGTCGCTGTCTACGCAGTGTTCGCGCTGGCAGCGTCGGCCCGCGCCGGCGTCCAGATCGCAACCCGGCTTGACGAGGCACCGATCGCGTACTTGCTCTCGGCGTTTGCAGCGGTGATGTACATCGTCGCGACGATTGCGCTGGCGCGGTCCACGTCCACGTCCTGGCGTGTCGCACTCGCGGCGTGCACGGTGGAGCTGGTCGGTGTGCTCGTGGTCGGAACGCTGTCGTTGGTCTGGACCGACGCGTTCCCGGACGAGACGGTGTGGTCGGGATACGGGCGCGGGTACGGCTTCGTACCGCTCGTGCTGCCGATCCTTGGGCTGTTGTGGCTGCGATCGGCCGCGCCGGTCAGACGCTGACCGGTGGTTCTGCGAGCCGAACGCTGAGCGGCTCGGTCGGAACTATCCATGGCGCGTCGTCGGGCGCGTTGGGATGGGTGCGCCATTTCCGAGGCACCCGCTCCACGGCAATCGGGTAAATGGTCAGCGACCCGTTCCTGGCGATGTGCAGACGCAGAAAGCTCTTGCAGTCCTCGATGCCGAGCCCGGCGTAGAGCTCATTGACGTTCACCTGGAATCGGCTGGCCAGAAGCAGATAGGCAGCCACGATCCAGCAATCCACGAGGGCAACAACCGGCGCATAGACGATAAACGCCAGCACGATCGACCACGGATTCGGCAGCTGACCAATCGGCAAGGCCGACCACGCCACGGCCCCGGCGTAACCGAGGGCGACGTGTGGGACGGCGTGCAATACCGCGGCGATCCAGTGCCGAACCTTGGACCGTTGCAGCGCCAATACGATCGCGAACAGCAGTGTGCCGGCGAACACGGCGACAACGCCGACTGCGATCGGTGCGGTGATCCATCGGCCGTGTGCGGTACGCATGGCGAACATCAGCAGCGTCTGCATCAGACCGAGCAGGACGAGCAGGCCGGGGTTTCGCCAGGGCAGCCGGCCGAAGATCGTCCACCCGAGACGCCAAGACCGCTCTGGCGTCGGGAAGGTGCCGTGGAGGACGTACCGCCTCGACTCACTGGCGGAGCGCATCAACGTCGTTGGCGGTGGGACCTCGATCTGCGTCGGCAAGTGGGCAGTACCCACGAGGTACGCACCGCCGCCACCGCAGGTGACCAGCTGGCGGCCGCGTCCGTCCGTGCCGGCATACCGCGCGTAGTGATGGGCGTCTCCACTCAGCAACAGCGGCACCTGGGCTCTGGTGGGCTCGATGATCGTGCGGACGAAGAAGTCGATGCTGTCGTAGGCCTCGGGGAGTTGCTGGGAGATGACCCAGGTGGGCCGCGCCGCACACAGGATGACCTTGTCGTCGGGGCCGAGGTTTGCCGCGGCCGCTTGGAAGTAGCGCAGCTGCGGCTTGTCGATGTAGACGTCGAGCTGGGTATCGATCGCGAACAACCACCAACGATGTGGCAGCGCGAGGGCGAAGTAGCTGCGTTGCTGGCGGGTACACCAACCACCGATGCACTCACCCTGGGCAAAGAGCCGGAGGAATGCGGTGAGCCCGTCGTACCAGTCGTGGTTCCCGGGCAACGCGTAGAGGAACGGTGTCTCGGGCGTCACGACCGGAAGCGCCGCCTGGTATGGCCCTTTCCATCGGTTGCCGTATGCCCTGCCTGACGCCGTCGGATAGACCTGGTCGCCGCCGAGTACGAGCACGTTGCCCCGTGGCAGGACCACGTCG
>JACVRX010000081.1 GCA_014534205.1 Jiangellaceae bacterium | reverse complement strand
GCGGCACCCAGCGCCCGACCGCGCAGCGGAACCGGCCCGCCGCTGGCCAGCGCCAGCCCGACGCCTGCCAGCAGCGCGAACAGCGCTGCCGACCGTCCGCTGGCAACGAGGAACGTGGCGCTCGTCGACCCGTCCGGGTCGGTGGCAGGCAGGATGTGGACCGACATCATGCCGAACAGCGCGAGGCCGCGCGCGCCATCCACGCCGAGCAGCCGGCGGGGCGAGCCGAGCCGAGTATCCGGCACGGTGCTGGTTTCCGGGCTGGTTTCCGGGCTGGTTTCCGGGCTGGTCGGGCTGGTTTCCGGGCTGGTTTCCGGGCTGGTGCCTACCACAGGTGCGACGCCAGCCAGCGCACTAGCGGGACGAGGGCCGGCGCAGTCACGACCAGCAGCACGACGAGTGCCACCAGAGCGGTCAGCCGCGCCCGCATGCTCGGCCGACCGGCACCGTCACGCATAGTCCGCAGCACGACGACCAGCCTAAGAGCCGAGCGCACTCTCAGCGCCGCGGAGTCAGCGATTGGTCGCCGGACCTGTCCGGCGAGACATGGCCTAACCGACGGGCCGCTCGGCTGCGAGGCAATTCGGGAATCGGCCGACTGGGCCGACGCGTTGCACCAGTTGAGTCTGCTCCGCTCAAGGTTGAGTTGACAGCCGGGGTGGGCAGGCAATACTTGAGCCAAAGCCGCTCAACAGAAGTACCGGGAGCAACGAGCCGAGACGAAGCGCAGCGGAGTCGAGGCGGAGTGCGACCCTCGAATCGGAGGTAACACACCATGGCACGAGCCGTAGGCATCGACCTCGGGACCACCAACTCGGTGGTGGCCGTTCTGGAGGGCGGCGAGCCCACCGTCATCGCCAACGCGGAGGGGTCGCGGACAACGCCGTCGGTCGTCGCGTTCGCGAAGAACGGCGAGATCCTGGTCGGTGAGGTCGCGAAGCGCCAAGCGGTCACCAACGTCGACCGGACCGTCCGGTCCGTCAAGCGGCACATGGGGACCGACTGGAAGAAGGAGATCGACGCGAAGACCTTCACTCCTCAGCAGATCTCCGCGTTCATCCTGCAGAAGCTGAAGCGAGACGCCGAGGCATACCTGGGCGAGACCATCACCGATGCCGTCATCACCACGCCGGCATACTTCAACGACGCCCAGCGCCAGGCCACCAAGGAGGCCGGCGAGATCGCTGGGCTCAACGTGCTGCGCATCATCAACGAGCCAACCGCAGCGGCGCTGGCCTACGGGCTGGACAAGGGCGAGAAAGAGCAGACGATTCTGGTCTTCGACCTTGGCGGCGGGACGTTCGACGTGTCGCTGCTCGAGATCGGCGAGGGCGTCGTCGAGGTCAAGGCGACCAGCGGTGACAACCACCTGGGCGGCGACGACTGGGACCAGGAGGTCGTCGACTGGCTGATCGGCCGGGTGCGCGCCTCCCACGGCATCGACCTGGCCAAGGACCGGATCGCCATGCAACGCGTCCGCGAAGCCGCCGAGCGCGCGAAGATCGAGCTGTCGTCCAGCTCGCAGACCTCGATCTCGCTGCCGTACATCGCGCAAGACACCGACAAGAACCCGGTGCACGTCGACGAGAGCCTGTCCCGTGCTCAGTTCGAGCAGATGACCGCGGACCTGCTGGCCCGCTGCAAGTCGCCGTTCGAGCAGGTGATCAAGGACGCCGGCGTTTCGGTCGACACCATTGATCACGTGATCCTGGTCGGGGGCTCCACGCGGATGCCTGCAGTCGTCGACTTGGTCCGCAACCTGACCGGTGGCAAGGAGCCGAACAAGGGCGTCAACCCGGACGAGGTGGTCGCCGTGGGCGCCAGCCTGCAGGCCGGCGTGCTGCGCGGTGAGGTCAAGGACGTCCTGCTGCTCGACGTCACTCCGCTGTCGCTCGGCATCGAGACCAAGGGCGGCGTGATGACAAAGATCATCGAGCGCAACACCACGATCCCGACGAAGCGCTCCGAGGTCTTCACCACGGCCGAGGACAACCAGCCCTCGGTGATGATCCAGGTGTACCAGGGCGAGCGGGAGATGGCGCGCAGCAACAAGTCGCTCGGCAACTTCGAGCTGACCGGGCTACCTGCCGCGCCGCGTGGGGTTCCGCAGATCGAGGTGACGTTCGACATCGACGCCAACGGCATCGTGCACGTGTCCGCGAAGGACCTCGGCACCAGCAAGGAGCAGTCGATGACGATCACCGGCGGCTCCTCGTTGCCGAAGGAGGACATCGACCGGATGATCCGGGAGGCCGAGCAGTATGCCGAGGAGGACCACCGGCGTCGCGAGGCCGCGGAGAACCGCAACCAGGCCGAGGCGCTCGTCTACCAGACCGAGAAGTTCCTCGCGGACAACGCGGAGAAGGTCAGCACGCTCTCGGCGGACGTTCGCTCCGACGTCGACAACGCGCTGGCCGACCTGAAGAAGGCGCTCGAGGGCAACGACGACGCCGCGATCCGGTCGGGAACCGAACGGCTCGCCACCGCCAGCCAGGCGCTCGGCACCGCGCTCTACGCTGCCGCCGGTGCGTCGGCTGCGTCCGGCGCCGAGGGCGGCCAGTCCGGTCCGTTCGACGCCGGGGCTGAGGCTGACGCCACGTCGTCCGGCGCCGGCGGGGCTGAGGAAGAGGTCGTCGAGGCCGAGATCGTCGACGAGGAGAAGGGCGAGAAGTGACCCACCGTGAACTACCCACCGAGGGTGACGACCCCGTCCGCCCGGTGGTACACGATCGCCGTCGCGTCGATCCCGAAACCGGCCAGGTGAGGGAGCCGGTGGAACGGCCGGCTCCTTCCGGCGCCCTGGCTGCGGAGGGGGCGGCGGCCGACGGCGGGCTGCTGGCCGCCGCCCAGGCGGAGGCCGCCGAGCGGCTCGACGACCTCCGCCGAGTGCAAGCGGAGTACCTCAACTACCGGCGCCGGGTAGAACGCGACCGGGAGGCCGTCCGGGAGGCGGCCGTCGCGTCCGTGCTCGGCGAGTTCCTCGGTGTCCTCGACGACATCGGGCGCGCCCGCGACCACGGCGACCTCACCGGCGCGTTCCGGACGGTGGCCGAGTCACTGGAGGCGACTGTCGCCAAGCTGGGGCTGCAACGCTTCGGCGATCCGGGCGACCCGTTCGACCCAACTGTGCACGAGGCGCTGATGCACGAGTACTCCGACGAGGTGGAGGTGCCAACCTGCACGCAGATCCTGATGCCGGGTTACCGGTACGGCAGCCGGATCATCCGGCCGGCCCGCGTTGCCGTAGCCGAGCCCACCATCGCGTTGCCGGAGCCGGACCAGACGCAAGCCGCTCCGCTCCTCGACGTAGACGACGAGTGACGAAGGGGAGGTGAGGGACGCCGATGAGCACCAAGGACTGGCTCGAGAAGGACTACTACAAGATCCTCGGCGTCCCCAAGGACGCCGACGCGGCCGCCATCAAGAAGGCGTATCGGAACCTGGCCCGCAAGCTGCATCCCGACCGCAACAGCACCGACAAGGTGGCCGAGGCGCGGTTCAAGGAGGTGTCGGAGGCCTACTCGGTGCTGTCCAGCCCGGAAAAGCGCAAGGAGTACGACGAGGCCCGGTCGCTGTTCGGCAGCGGCTTCCGTATCCCCACTGGAGCGGGTAGTGGCACCGGCGGCACCTTCAACTTCGATCTCGGTGACCTGTTCGGCGGGTCCGCGCCGGGGCAGACTGGCGGGTTGGGTGACGTGTTCGGCGGCCTGTTCGGGCAGCGCACCCGCAGCACACCCCCGCGCCGCGGCGCCGACGTCGAGAGCGAGGTGACCGTCGGCTTCACCGAGGCGGTCGACGGGGTCACCGTGCCGCTGCGGATGACCAGCGCCTCGGCGTGCACCGCCTGTGCGGGGACGGGTGCCCGTAGCGGCACGGTGCCGCGCGTGTGCCCAACCTGCAACGGCACCGGGCATACCAGCGCACAGGTGGGTGGCCGGTTCTCGCTGTCCGAGCCGTGCCGGGAGTGCAAGGGCCGCGGCCTGGTGGTCGACGACCCGTGCCCGGTGTGCGGCGGCTCCGGACGGGGCACCACGAGCCGGGTGATGCAGGTTCGGATTCCGGCCGGCGTCCGCGACGGTCAGCGCATCCGGTTGAAGGGGAAAGGCGCTCCCGGCGAGCGCGGCGGGCCACCAGGCGACCTGTACGTGACGGTCCACGCGCAACCGCATCCGGTGTTCGGCCGTCGCGGCGAGCACCTCACCGTCACCGTGCCGGTCACCTTCCCGGAGGCCACCCTCGGCGCCGAGATCAAGGTACCCACGCTGGGTGGGTCACCGGTCACCTTGAAGATCCCACCGGGCACTCCGAACGGACGGACGTTCCGAGTGCGCGGGCGCGGTGCTCGGCGCGCCGACGGTACGCGCGGCGACCTACTCGTCACCGTCGACGTGTTGGTGCCGCAACGGGTCGACGGCAAGGCGAAGGAAGCGCTGGAGACCTTCCGGGACGTGACCGGCGGCGACGACATCCGTGCTGACCTGATGCGGCTGGCGGCGAAGGGCGGCTGACGGTGGACGCGCGGACCCGCTTCGTCGTCGCGATGTCCGGCGCGACCCGGTTGGTTCGCGACGACGAGCCGATCTACGTGATCTCGGTCGCCGCCGAGATGGCCGGTATGCATCCGCAGACGCTGCGCCAGTACGACCGGCTCGGCCTGGTCTCCCCCGGGCGGGCCGGTGGTGGAAGCCGGCGGTACTCGGTGCGGGACGTCGAAATGTTGCGCGAGGTGCAGCGGCTCTCGCAGGAGGAAGGCGTCAACCTCGCCGGGATCAAGCGGATCCTGGAGCTGGAAGCCGAGCTCGACGCGGTCCGGGCACAGCTCGACGAGCTCAGCGCCGAGTTCGCCGTGCTCGCCGCCCGCCTGGCGCCACCGTCGCTGGACCGGCCGCGGCCGCATCGCATGCTCGACCGCTGAGGCCAGGCGGCGCTTCTGGAATGACCACGTCATTCCTACCGTGGGCCGAAGATGCTCGGCGATGAGGTAGGTAAAGAGCCCGACGTCAAGGCAGCAGAACTCCGGGGGAGAAGATGCCGGCGGGGTCGAAGGCCCGCTTGACCGCCTGCATCGCGGCGACGTCCGCCGCTGAACGGACCAGTGGGAGCCACCGGCGCTTGGCGCGGCCCACGCCATGTTCTGCGCTGATGCTGCCGCCGTGATCGACGACCAGCCGCAGCACGGTGTCGGTGGCGTCCTCTGCTTCGGTGTCCGGGACGCCGAGCAGGTTGACGTGCGAGTTGCCCTCGGCGAGGTGGCCGTACGTGATGACGTCGACCGTGGAGAACCGGGCACCGACCACGGCGCGGACTTCGTCCTCGAAACTCTGGAGCCGAGGCAGCGGCACCGAGACGTCTACCTTGACTGCCGGGGTGCCGAGCGACGCCGCGGCGGCGCTGACCGCTTCGGTGTGGCTTTCGCGATATGCCCAGAGCCGGCTGGCCGGTCCCGGCCCGATCGTCGCGTCGCCTACCGCTGTGCACCCGGTCAGCACGGCCGCAACGTCGTCCTCGCTGACATTCGACAACTCGAGCAGCAGATACGTCGGATAGTCGGCGCCGAGCGGCCGGTGCAGGCCGAGGGTCTCCCGCACCAGTGCCAGGCCGTCGCCGTGGAAGAACTCCGCTGCCTCCACGGTGTGCCCGGCATCCACATTCGCGCTCAGCACCTCCAACGCCGCATCGAGCGACGGCACGCCGACCAGAGCGACCTGCACGCGCACCGGCCGCGGCGCAAGCCGCAGCAGCACCTTCGTGATCACTGCCAGCGTGCCTTCGCTGCCCGTCAACAGTCCCACCAGGTCGTAACCCACGTTGTCCTTGGCGAGCCCGGTCCAGCGGCGCAGCACCGCCCCATCCGCGAGTACCGCTTCCACGCCGACCACCTGCGCTCGCGTGGTGCCATGCCGCACCACCCGCAGGCCACCGGCGTTGGTCGCGACGATCCCTCCGAGCGTGGCGGACTCGCGGGCTGCCAGGTCCACACCGACCATCAGTCCCGCGTCCGCCGCGGCCTGCTGGGCGGTGGCCACCGTCACGCCGGCCTGCGCCGCAAGAGTTCGGCCTACCGAATCGACCGACTCGATGGAGTTCAGCCGGCGAAGGTTCAGCACGACCTCGCCGTGGACTGGGACCGACGCTCCCACCAAGCCGGTGTTGCCACCCTGCGGCACGACGCCGACCCCGGCAGCAGCGCAAACGCGCACGACTTCCGATACCTCGGCTGTCGATCCCGGTCGGACCACCGCAGTGGTCGGGCCGTGCCAGCGCCCGGTCCAGTCTGTCGTGTAGCCGGCGGTGACGGTGTCGTCGCTGAGCACGTGCTCGAAACCCACCGCGTCGGCGAGCCGCCGGAGCAAAACGTCGGGCGTGCGCATAGGCAAACCCTGGCAGGCTGGCCAGCCGTCGTCAGTGGCGATGCGCCACCGCTCGATCCCGAATGACTCGCGTTACGCTCGTTGGACAGGAAGCCGGGCTCGCCCACGAATCGGTCGCCAACTTCGACAACACATTTCTGCTGGCGCGAAGCCGGCTGGTGCGCCGGCTGGGCCGAGCATCTTCCGAGCCGCTGGAGGTGGCCTGCCGGGCGCTGCTGACCGCCGCGGGCTGCCCGCAGCAGCAGCGCTGCACGCCGTTGATCATCGCGAGCTGTCGCGGCGCCGAACCGGGCAAATCACCTGGTGAATCGCGGAGCTGGCTAACGAACTAGGCGGGGTTGAGCGGAACAGACTCAAGTAGCAAGCTGTTGTGCTCTACATACCAGGCGAGAACGACTTCGGGAGACCGATGAACGACCAGCTCACGACCAAGGCCCAGGAGGCACTCTCCGTCGCAGTGCGCAGCGCCGCCACGGCTGGTCACGCCTCCGTGGAACCTGTGCATCTCATGCGGGCCCTGCTGCTGCAGACCGAGGGCGTGACCGCTCCGCTGCTGGATGCAGCCGGCGCCGACGTCGCCATGGTGCGCGGGGACGTCGACGCACAGTTCGAAGCGCTGCCGCGCGCGTCCGGCTCTACGGTCGCGTCCCCTGGGCTGGGCCGGCAGACGTACGCCGTGCTGTCGCATGCGGGCGAGGTCGCCAAGGAGCTGGGCGACGAGTACGTCTCCACCGAGCACCTGCTGGTCGGGCTGGCGCACGTCGAGTCGCCGATGCGCCGGCTGCTCAACCAGCATGGTGTCACCGCGGAGCGGCTGCGCGCCGCGTTCACCCAGGTCCGTGGTAACGCCCGGGTGACGGGCCCAGATCCCGAGGGCACCTACGACGCGCTGAACAAGTACGGCATCGACCTCACGCAGCGGGCGCGCGAGGGCAAGGTCGATCCGGTGATAGGCCGTGACGCCGAGATCCGGCGGGTGGTCCAGGTCCTCGCCCGGCGCACCAAGAACAATCCGGTCCTCATCGGCGAGCCCGGCGTCGGCAAGACGGCCGTGGTGGAAGGACTGGCACAGCGGATCGTCGCGGGCGACGTCCCCGAGTCGCTACGCGGCAAGCGGCTGATCGCCCTCGACCTCGGCGCCATGCTCGCCGGCGCCAAGTACCGCGGTGAGTTCGAGGAACGGCTCAAGGCGGTCCTCGACGAGATCAAGGCCAGCGAAGGCCAGATCATCACGTTCATCGACGAGCTGCACAACGTCGTCGGCACCGGCGCCACCACTGACTCGGCATTGGACGCCGGCAACATGCTCAAGCCGATGCTCGCCCGCGGCGAGCTGCGCATGATCGGCGCGACAACGCTGGACGAATACCGCGAGCGGATCGAGAAGGACCCGGCGCTGGAGCGCCGGTTCCAGCAGGTCTACGTCGGCGAGCCGAGCGTCGAGGACACCATCGCCATCCTGCGTGGCCTCAAGGAGCGCTACGAGGCGCACCACAAGGTGCAGATCTCCGACGCCGCGCTCGTCGCGGCCGCGACGTTGTCGAACCGATACATCAGCGGCCGCCAACTGCCGGACAAGGCGATCGACCTGGTGGACGAGGCCGCGTCCCGGCTGCGCATGGAGATCGACTCGAGCCCGGTCGAGATCGACACGCTGCGGCGCGTCGTCGACCGGCTGAAGATGGAGGAGCTTGCGCTGCAGAAGGAGTCCGACGAGGCCTCGGCCGAGCGGCTGTCCCGGCTGCAGGCCGAACTCGCCGACGCGGAGGAGGAACTGCGGGCGCTGGAGGCTCGGTGGGAGCAGGAGAAGGCCAGCCTGAACCGGGTCGGCTCGCTCAAGGAGCAGATCGACGAGCTGCGCGGCCAGGCCGAGCGGGCTCAGCGCGAGGGTGACCTGGCCGGTGCCAGCGAGATCCTCTACGGCCGGATCCCGCAGCTGGAGAAGGAGCTCGCCGCCGCCGCCGAGGCCGAGAACACGGCGGCCAACCCGATGGTCAAGGAGGAGGTCGGTCCGGACGACATCGCCGACGTGGTCGCGGCGTGGACCGGCATCCCGGCCGGCCGGCTGTTGGAGGGCGAGACCGGCAAGCTGCTGCGCATGGAGGACGAGCTCTCCAAGCGGGTCGTCGGGCAGCAGGCAGCCGTCCGTGCGGTGTCCGACGCGGTGCGCCGCGCGCGGGCCGGGATCTCCGACCCCGATCGCCCCACCGGCTCGTTCCTGTTCCTCGGGCCCACCGGCGTCGGCAAGACCGAGCTCGCGAAGGCACTTGCCGCATTCCTTTTCGACGACGAGCGCGCGATGGTGCGCATCGACATGAGCGAATATAGCGAGAAGCACTCGGTGG
>JACVRX010000089.1 GCA_014534205.1 Jiangellaceae bacterium | reverse complement strand
GTCGCCGACCAGCCGGCGCACCAACGCCTCGCGCTCGTCCGGTGACCGGCCCGGGTCGGTGAGCGCCCGCCGCACCAGCGGCTGGTCACGCAGCAGCCCGGCAAACGCGAACAGTGACTCGCCGATCGTCGCAACGCTGTCGCCGGCAACCACCCCCGTGGCCGCGGCGGGCTCCGCAGCCTGGCCGGCGCCAGCGGCAAGGGCCGCGTCGAGCCGGTCGTCGAACGCCGCGTACGCCTGCCGGCTGGGTCCCTGCATCAGGCCTCCCGGGCGCCCGGCCGGGCACCGTCGGGGCCGGCCGCCTCGCTGGCCTCGAGCTCGGCGAGGAACCGCTCGACCACCCGCTGGGCGCGGGCGTCGTCAGCAAGCGACTCACCGACGACGCGCTCGGCGAGCTCGGTGGCGAGGGTGCCGACCTCTGCGCGCAGTGAGCGGACCACTTGTTCGCGCTCGGCCGCGACCTGCGTGTGCGCTCGCTCGACGATGCGGTCGGCGTCGGCCTGCGCACTCCGGCGCATCTCGGCCAGGATGGCCGCTCCCTGCGTCTTGGCGTCTTCACGGATCCGGGCCGCTTCGCCGCGGGCGTCGGCGAGCTGGGCTCTGTACTGCTCCAGCGCCCGCTGCGCCTCCGCCTGCGCCTCCTGGGCGCGCTTGATGCCGCCCTCGATCGCGGCGGTGCGTTCGGCGTAGGTCCGCTCGAACATGGGCCACACGGTCCGGCTCAGGAAGAAGAACAGCAGGGCGAACGCCACCAGGCCGACGATCAGCTCGGACAGGTGGGGGAACAGCGGGCTCGGCTCCTCACCCTCGGCTTCCTGCGCCACCAGGACGGCCGCTGCGACCAGCGTGGACATCGCTAGAGCGCGAACGCGAGGCCGATACCGATAATCGCCAGCGCCTCGGCGAGCGCGAAGCCGAGGATCGCGATGCCCTGCAGCACGCTGCGTGCTTCGGGCTGGCGGGCGACGCCGCTGATGTACGCGGCGAAGATCAGGCCGATGCCGACGCCGGGGCCGATCGCGGCGAGTCCGTAGCCGACCATGTTCAGGGAGCCTTCCATCCGTGTTCCCTTCTCGGGTGGGGCCTTTCTGGTGGCCGTGGTCAGTGGTCGTGGGTCAGGGCGCCGCCGATGTAGATGGCGGAGAGCAGGACGAACACATATGCCTGCAGGAGTTGAATGAAGCCTTCGAAGAACGTCATGACGATGCCGAACAGGATCGCCACGGCACCGGCCGAGAAGCCCACCAATCCGCGGACGTGCAGCAGCAGAAACTCCCCGCCCAGGATGCACAACAGCAGGACTAGGTGCCCGGCGAACATGTTGAAGGTGAGCCGGAGGGTCAGCGTGACCGGCCGGAACACGACTGTGGACAGGAACTCGATCGGCGCGAGCAGCGGGTAGATCAGCGGCGGCACGCCCGACGGGAACATCATGTTCGTGAAGTACCCGCCGAACCCCTGCCGCCGGATACCCACGTAGTTGTAGATCACCCACGAGATCACCGCGAGGAACAGCGGGATGGCGATCTTCGATGTGGCCGGGAACTGCAGCGGCGGGATGATGCCGGAGATGTTGAGCGCGACGAGGAATGCCAGCAGCGTCGCCAGATAGGGCACGTACTTGATCCCCTCGCGCCCGATCGCATCGGCCGCGATCTGGTTGCGCACGAAGCCGTAGAACCCCTCGGCGGCGAACTGGAGCTTGCCCGGGACGATGCTCGCCCGCCGCGACGCGAAGTAGAAGAACGCACCGACCACCAGGGTGCCCAGCACCACGATGAGCATCGGCTTGGTGAACCAGCCGAACAGCGGCGGATAATCGAAGTCGCCGGGGCCGGGCGCGTGGAACTCCTCCGACATCGCGACAGTCCGCCAGGCGTTCACCGGGCTCCTTCCCCGAAAGGCGCGCCACGGCGCGCGTCCGACGGGTTCGTGATCAAGCCTTACCGTAGCGGACCCAGACCAGGTATAGGGCGGCTCCGGCGCCGAGAAGTACACCGACCATGAGGAAGATCCGATTGTCCAGCCACTCCGACAGCAGCCAGCCGACTCCACCCCAGAACGCGACGCCTGCGGCCAGCAGGCTGACCGCGCTCCACGCGTCGTTCTGTATCCGGCGCGCCTGCTCGTCGCCGGTTGGGAACTCGTCCGGCTCCGGCTCGTCGTCCGCTTCGTCGTTCGGGCCCGGCGTCATGGTGGCGCGGATGTTACCTTCCGGCACCGGCTCCGCTGCCGGCTCGCAAGGTTCCGCCTGTATGCACCGCCGTCCAGCTCAGCGCGCAGACGATGATCGTCGCACCGAGCCACTGGTCGTGGACGAGATCGGCGCGGGTGAGCAAGCGCAGCAGCAACACGACGACGGCCAATCGCAGCGTGTAGGTGAGCAGCAGGACGGCCAGCCCGAGACCCGGCCCGACCCTGGCCCGGTCGACGAGGAAGATGGGGATGAGCCCGCTCCAGAAGAAGCCGACGACGAGCGCGGCACCGGCCAGCGCACTGCCGAAGCCGTCCACCCCCGCGGCGAACCAGCCGGCGAGCGCGCATGCGCCGCCGGCCGCGACCGTGGCCCAGCGGGCGACCACGTGGACGGCGCCGCGGCGACCGTTCATCGGTGGTTGCCCAGCAGCGCCCTCGGATGCCCGGTGGTGAACACGACCGTGAGCAGCACGGCGACACCGATGATCAGCGGCGTGGTCCACCCGCCGACGAGGGCAGCCACGACCAGCCCGAACGCGACCAGCGCGGCCCAGACCCACATCAGGAATACCGCCCGGCCGTGCGAGTGACCCAGGGCGAGCAGCCGGTGGTGCAGGTGCTGCTTGTCCGGGGCGAACGGTGAGCGGCCGGCGCGCGTACGCCTGAGCACCGCGAGCAGCAGGTCGGTGAACGGCAAGGCGATCACGGCGAGCGGGAGCAGCAACGGAAGGATGGCGAGCAGGAACGTCGCGCTCTCCGGAGTCGTCGGGAACGAGCCGGTGAGGCTGATCGACCCGGCGGCGAGCATCAGGCCGATGAGCATGGCGCCGGAGTCGCCCATGAACACCCGCGCGGGGTGCACGTTGTGCGGCAGGAAGCCGGCGCACATGCCGCAGAGCACCGCGGTGACGAGCGCCGAGGTGGTGAGCCTCGAGTAGCCGCCCTCCACTGCGAGCAGGTACGCGTAGCTGAACGACGCCGTGGCGCCGATCCCGACCACACCGGCCGCGAGACCGTCCAGCCCGTCGACGAAGTTCACCGCGTTCACGGTCGCGACGACCATCAGCACGGTGAGCACCGCACCCTGCGGCTGGCTGAACGACAGGTACCCGCCGGACGGCAGCGGCAACGTGACCAGCTGCAGCCCCTGCACCACCAACAGGCCCGCGGCCAGCAGCTGGCCGGCGAACTTCATCAGCGCCGACAGGTTCCATATGTCGTCGGCGATCCCGACCGCGCACATCACGACAGCAGCGGTGACCAGCGCCTGGGCGTGGGTGGACTCGTCGAACACCCGCTCGCTCATCCGCGGCAGGTAGCTCGCCACGAGCATCGCGGCGAGCATCCCGCCCAGCATCGCGATCCCACCGAGCCGGGGCACCGGCGTGGGGTGGACGTCGCGGTCGCGCGCCGGCGGCACGGCGCCGACCAGGTGGGCGAGGCGGCTGCTCGGTCCGACCAGCAGGTAGGTCGCGCCGGCTGCGACGAGCAGCGTAAGCAGGTACTCCCGCACGCGCGGAATCTAGCCGCGCGGGTACGCCGGGTGCTTGCTGACCAGAACGTCCACCGCGGCCGCGATCTCGGCGGCTGTGCTGCCGTCGGTGTCGCGCACCGCCCGGCCGATCAGCGACGCGATCTCTTTCATGTCACCTTCGGTCATCCCCTGCGTAGTGACCGATGGGGTGCCGACTCGGATGCCGGACGCGGTCATCGGCGGCTGCGGGTCGAACGGGATGGCGTTCTTGTTCAGTGTGATGCGGGCGGCGTCGCAACGGGTCTCTGCCTCGGCGCCGGTGACCCCGAGTGGGCGCATGTCGATCAGGGACAGGTGGGTGTCGGTGCCGCCGGAGACCGGGCGCATCCCCTCGGCGGCCAGTCCGTCGGCCAGCGCCTGCGAGTTGGCGATCACCTGCCCGGCGTAGTCCTGGAACGACGGCTGCAGCGCCTCCTGCAGCGCGACCGCCTTCGCGGCGACCGCGTGCATCAGCGGGCCGCCCTGGCCGAACGGGAACACCGCCTTGTCGATCGCCTTGGCGTGCTGCTCCCTGCACACGATCATGCCGCCGCGCGGTCCGCGGAGCACCTTGTGCGTGGTGAACGTCACCACGTCGGCGTAGGGCACCGGGCTCGGGATGGCCTTGCCGGCAACCAGCCCGATGAAGTGCGCGGCGTCGACCAGCAAGATCGCGCCCACCTCGTCGGCGATTTCGCGGAACGCCGCGAAGTCGATCAGCCGGGGGTAGGCGGTGGCGCCACAGATGATCATCTTGGGCCGCCGCTCCAGCGCGATGTCGCGGACCTCGTCGTAGTCGATCAGCTCGGTGTGCTCGTTGACGCCGTAGGACGCGATGTCGAACCACTTGCCGGAGAAGTTGACCTTGGACCCGTGGGTCAGGTGCCCGCCGTGCGGGAGCGACATGGCCAGCACGGTGTCGCCCGGCGCCGTGAACGCTGCGTAGGCGGCGAGGTTGGCGCTGGCGCCAGAGTGCGGCTGCAGATTTGCGTGGTCGGCGCCGAAGAGCTCCTTGGCGCGGGCCCGGCCGAGCTCCTCGGCCCGGTCCACGACAGCGCACCCGCCGTAGTACCGCCGACCGGGGTACCCCTCCGCGTACTTGTTCGAAAGCGTGGAGCCGAGCGCGGTGAGCACGGCCGGCGAGGTGAGGTTCTCGCTGGCAATCAGCTGCAGCCCGCTGCGCAGCCGGTCCAGCTCGTCGATGAGCACCTGCGCGATCTCCGGGTCGACCCGCTGGAGCTCGGCGAAATCCGGGCCCCAGAACGGGGCGGCGGCCTCGGTCATGACCTGACTCCTGGCGAGCGGGCGGCGGGCGGCGGCCCCACTCTACGGTGACCCGGCCGGCACGGTGACGTCCGGCACGACCTCGCGCAGGGCGTCGACCGGGACCGCGCCGAGCCGGAGCACTCGGGGCAGCGGGCCAGTGACGTCGACGATGGTCGACGGGGTGTCGTCGTCGGTGGGGAAGGACTCCAGGTACACCGCGACCGTGTCGCCGAGCTGCTCGCGGGCCTGCTCGGCGGTCCGCGCCGGCGGGCCGCCGGAGCGGTTGGCGCTGCTCACGGCCATCGGCCCGATCTCGCGGAGCACCTCGATGGCCACCGGGTGCAACGGCATCCGGACCGCCACCGTGCCGTTCGTGTTTCCGAGGTCCCAGCGCAGTGACGGCTGCTGCCGGCACACCACCGTGAGCCCGCCCGGCCAGAACGCTTCCACCAGGTCCGCGACCACGCCCCCGGACTGCGCGCTGATGCCCGCGAGCGTCGCGGGCGAGCCGACCAGCACCGGCACTGGCATGTCACGGCCCCGGCCCTTGGCGGCTAGCAACGCCGCCACGGCGTCGGCCTGGAATGCGTCGCAGCCGACCCCGTAAACCGTGTCGGTCGGGATCACCACGAGCTTGGCCGTTCGCACCGCGCGGACGGCCGCGTCGATGCCCCGGGCGCGCTGCTGGGGGTCGGTGCAGTCGTAGGTGCGGCTCACCGGACGACCTCTGAAGCCGACGCTCCGACGCGGCGGGCCGTCAGGTAGCGCGGTCGTCCGGCCAGGTCGAGATGGTCAGCGACGTCAGCCCAGCGGCGCTGGTCGGTGAACAGGGCGGGCGCGGCATCACCCTGCAGGTCGCCGTGCTCGGCCACCAGCACGCCGGCCTGTTGGAGCAGCCGGCCGGCAGTGTCCTCGAGCACCCGCAGCGCCGCCAGCCCGTCCGGACCGGACCACAGCGCGACCGGTGGGTCGTACACCGCGACCTCGGGGTCGCGGACGTCGGCACCGAGCGGGATGTACGGCGGGTTCGCGACGACGACGTCGACCCGGCCCGCGAGCTCGGGGAGGCAGCCGTCGACGTCGGCGTGGTGGACGACGACCCGGCTGCCGGCGGCGTTCCGGCGCAGCCACGCGACGGCCACGTCGTTGGATTCGACGGCGTGCACGGCGGCGGCCGGCACCTCGTCAGCCACGGAGAGCGCGATGGCGCCGGAGCCGGCGTAGAGGTCGACGACCACCGGCCTGGTGAACGCTCGCGCCGCTTCGATGGCCGCGCCGGCGACCACCTCGGTTTCCGGTCGTGGGACGAACACTCCCGGCCCGACCGCGACGTCGATGTGCCGGAACGCGGCTCTGCCGGTCAGGTACTGCAGCGGCTCACGGGCCGCCCGGCGCGCGACGAGTGCCCCGTAAGCGTGCTCGTCGATGGTCTCGTAGCGGGCGAGGTCCGTGCGTCGGATCCCGAGGACGTGCGCCGCGAGCGCCTCCGCGTCGTGGCGTGGAGACGGCACACCGGCCCCGCGTAGCCGTTCGGTGGCGGTCACGATGGCAGCGCGCAAGCCAAGCATCCTTGCCTGGTCGCACTCGGACCCTCGCTCGTAGCTCGCTCGGGCTCCTCGTTGCTCCATCGCCTCAGGCTCTCGCGTGCAGTTGCTCGGCGGCGTCCGCGTCGACCAGGGCCTGGACGACTGCATCGAGGTCACCGTCGAGGACGGCGTCCAGGTTGTACGCCTTGTAACCGACGCGGTGGTCGGAGATCCGGTTCTCCGGGAAGTTGTAGGTGCGCACCCGCTCCGAGCGGTCGACGGTGCGGACCTGGCTGCGCCGCTCGGCGGCCGCTGCCGCGTCAGCCTCTTCCTGTGCCGCGGCGAGCAGCCGGGCGCGCAGGATGCGCATCGCTTGTTCTTTGTTCTGTAGCTGGCTCTTCTCGTTCTGGCAGGAGACGACGATGCCGGTCGGCAGGTGCGTGATGCGCACCGCTGAGTCGGTGGTGTTGACGCTCTGCCCGCCGGGACCCGAGGAGCGGAAGACGTCGACGCGCAGGTCGTTCGGGTCGATTTTCACGTCGGTCTCGTCCTCGGCCTCCGGGAACACCAGCACACCGGCCGCTGAGGTGTGTATGCGGCCCTGGCTCTCGGTGACCGGCACCCGCTGCACGCGGTGCACGCCGCCCTCGTACTTGAGTCGCGCATACGGCGCGGTTCCCGGTTCCGGTGTGCCGCGTGCCTTGACCGCGAGGGCCACGTCCTTGTATCCACCCAGGTCGGATTCCTCGCTGTCCAGGATCTCGGTCCGCCAGCCCATCCGCTCGGCGTAGCGCAGGTACATGCGCAGCAGGTCGGCGGCGAACAGGGCAGACTCCGCGCCGCCCTCGCCGGCCTTGATCTCCATGATCGTGTCGCGGTCGTCGTTCGGGTCGCGGGGCAGCAGCAGCGCCCGCAGCCGTTGCTCGAGCAGGGCTTTGCGGTGCGCGAGTTGGTCGGCCTCCGCAGCGAAGCCCGGATCGGCCGCGGCGAGCTCGCTGGCCGCCTCGAGATCGTCGCTGGTGCGCTGCCAGTCGGCGTACGCCGTGACGACGGCGCTCAGCTCGGCGTACCGGCGCCCCAGTTTGCGGGCCAGGCCCGGGTCGGCGTGCACGGCCGGGTCAGCGAGCCGCCGCTCGACGTCGGCGTGCTCAGCCACCAGCTCCCCGACTCGCTCGAACACCCGGCTCCCTTCACTCGCCGTGCCGCCACTCGCCCCACCTGCCTGATCTGTCCCGGTTCTGGAATGACCACGTACACCATGCCTGCCCGTACATCACCAGGCCTGCAAGCCTGGTGATGTATATGCAGGGGTGGTGAACGTGGTCATTCCAGGAGGGTGACCGGACGCGTCGGTTGGGCTAGCGGGAGGCTGTCTTCTTGGCGTACCGGGACTGGAACCTGGCGACCCGGCCGCCGGTGTCGAGGATCTTCTGCTTGCCCGTGTAGAACGGGTGGCAGTTGGAGCACACGTCGGCGTGGATCACGCCGT
>JACVRX010000099.1 GCA_014534205.1 Jiangellaceae bacterium | reverse complement strand
GGCCAAGGAGATGGAGGGCGAGCAGCTCACCGAGCTGCACATCGTCAACGGCCTGCATCCCACGCTGCCCTGGCGCTATTACCCCAAGGTGCTGCGCGAGCTCAAGGCCGCGCTACCGGACGTCAAGCTCAAGTGCTTCACGGCGACCGAGGTGCAATGGTTCGAGAAGATCAGCGGCCTCCCCGCCGACCAGATCCTCGACGAGCTGATGGACGCCGGCCTGGAGTCGCTCACCGGCGGCGGTGCAGAGATCTTCGACTGGGAGATCCGGCAGCAGATCGTGGACCACGACTGCCATTGGGAGGACTGGTCGCGCATCCATCGGCTGGCGCACAGCAAGGGCATGAAGACGCCGTCCACAATGCTGTACGGGCACATCGAGGAACCGCGGCACCGGGTGGACCACGTGTTGCGCCTGCGCGAGTTGCAGGACGAGACGGGTGGTTTCGCGGTGTTCATCCCGCTGCGCTACCAGCACGACTTCGTCGACTCCGCGGATGGCAAGATCCGTAACCGGCTCCAGGCGCGGACCACCATGGCGGCGCCGGCGGAGTCGCTGAAGACGTTCGCGGTGTCCCGTCTGTTGTTCGACAACGTGCCGCACGTCAAGTGCTTCTGGGTCATGCACGGCCTGTCGGTGGCGCAATTGTCGCTCAACTTCGGCGTGGACGACCTGGATGGATCCGTCGTCGAGTACAAGATCACGCATGACGCCGACGCGTACGGCACGCCGAGCACGATGCACCGCGAGGACCTGCTGGACCTGATCTGGGATGCCGGATTCCAGCCGGTGGAGCGCAACACGAAGTACGAAGTGGTCCGGGAGTACGACAAGCCGCCGTCGCTGGCCGAGCGGCGCAGGGAGCCGCAGCAGGTCTGGGCGTAGGCCCCGGAGGCGCCGAGCGTACCCTCGAAGGGTCATGACCGAGACCAGGAGTGAGCGTCGGCCGCGCCGCGACGCGGACGGACGGCTGGTGACCATCGGTGATCTGCTGGGCGTCGCGCTGGCCGGTCTGGTCTGCGGCGTCGTCGTTCTGCTGCTGTTCGAAGGCGTGCTGTCGTTGTTCCGGATGTCGGAGTTCGGCGACACGAGTGGCTGGCTGGCGCTGATCCTGCCGGTCTGGCTGTTCACCGAGGAGTTTCGCGCGGCGACCTATGGCCCGTACCGCGTGGTGGTGGCGTTGCTCGGGGCCGGCTTCGGCGTCGCGGTCGGGATGACACTTGCCGGCTTGGCGGCGCCGGCGTTCCCGCCGCTGGTCAGCGGCGCGGTCGGCGCCGTCGGGCTGACGGTGGTGTACTGCCTGGTGTGGTTCTACGGCCTGCGGTGGCTCAGCCACCGCGCCGGTTGAGGAGGTGTCATGAGCGCCGCCGTCAAGTACACCCTCGGCCGCATCGCCGTCTTCGTCGTTGTCCTCGCGCTGCTCCTGCCGGTCCCGCTGAACTTCCTGGTGAAGGCCATGATCGCGATCGTCGCGTCGGCCGGGTTCTCGTACTTCCTGCTGGCGAAGTGGCGCAATGAGATGGCTGAGGCGCTCGGCTCGGCGCAGCTACGCCGCCGCGCGGAGAAGGACCGGCTACGGGCCGCGCTCGCCGGCGATGAAACCGCGGCCGCTGCCGGCGACCGTGTGACGTTGGCCGATGAGGCCCGTGACCGGGCGCCCGGAGAGCCGTAGCCGTCCACTGTGGCCAACCGTGCCAAGTTCACTCTGTGGTGAAAGTGGGATAGCGTACGGGTGACCGCGTCGCAGCGAAGCCGGTGGAAATCCGGCGCTGTCCCGCAACTGTGATGGTCCGGACGACTCCGGCCTCAGCCAGGTCGCCTGCGCGTCGGTCGCGAATCAGCGCTCTCGGGGAGGGGCGCCTCGCGGACGGGCGCCTTCCGGACTCCTGTCGGCGAAGCACCGCAGCCTCGACCGACAGGAGGATCCGATGAAACGTGCATTGATCGCCGCCGTCGCGGGCACTGCGCTGCTGGTCAGCGGTTGCGCCAGTGGGAATTCAAGCGCCGGCCAGCCCGCACCGAGCGTCGGCAGTGGTGGCTCGTACCCGGTCACGGTCGGCGCGGTCACGCTGAATCAGCGACCCCAACGAATTGTGTCGTTGTCACCCACCGCCACCGAAATGCTCTTCGCCATCGATGCGGGACCGCAGGTCGTGGCCGTGGACGACCAGTCCAACTATCCGGCGAACGCGCCGAAGACGAATCTGTCCGGGTTCAAGCCGAACGCCGAGGCCGTCGCCGCCAAGAACCCCGATCTCGTGGTGCTATCCGACGACATCGACAAGATCGTGGACCAGCTCACCAAGCTCGGAATTCCGGTCTTCCAAGTCCCGGCCGCCCAGCGGTTGGACGACACGTACACCGAGATCCGCCAGGTCGGCACGCTCACCGGACATCCGGGCGAAGCCACAGCGCTGACCCAGCGAATGAAGGCCGACATCGACAAGACCGTTAAGGGTGTGCCCCAGCGGGCCAAGCCGCTGAGCTACTACTACGAGTTGGATCCGACGTTCTACTCAGTGACGTCGAAGACGTTCGTCGGCTCCGTCTTCGGGCTGTTCGGCATGACGAACGTGGCGGACCCGGCCGATGCCGACGGCTCGAAGGGCGGCTATCCGCAGCTGTCCCAGGAGGCCCTGCTCAAGTCGGATCCGGACATGATCTTCCTGGCCGACAGCAAGTGCTGCAAGCAGTCCCCGGCGTCGGTGAAGGCGCGGAAGGGCTGGTCCGGTATCACCGCGGTCAAGACCGGGCAGATCGTGGCGCTCGACGATGACATCGCGTCCCGGTGGGGTCCGCGGGTCGTCGATCTGGTCCGTTCGGTCGCGGACGCGGTGGCCAAGGTACCGGCGTGACCCGGACGGCGCCCGGCGACGCGGCGGTGCCGGCCGCGCCGGTCGCCGGAAACACCGACGTCGATCAGAACCACCGCGTCCGGCCCGCGGGTCTCCGGCCGTTGTGGCTGCTCGGCGGCGTGGTCGCGGTCGTGGTCGCGGTGATCGTGGGGCTGGCGTTCGGCCCCGTGACGCTTCCGCCCGGCAGCGTGGCGGCCGAGGTGCTGAACCTGCTGCCGGGCGTACACATCCATAGTGGCCTGACCGACCGCGAGGTGGCGATCGTGACCGAGCTGCGCCTGCCGCGCGTCGTGCTCGGACTGCTCGTCGGGGCGATGCTCGCCGTGGCCGGAGCGGCCTACCAGGGCGTTTTCCGCAATCCACTGGCCGATCCGCACCTGCTCGGGGTGGCCGCGGGCGCGGGATTGGGCGTCACCGCGGTGGTGGCGACGCGCACCACTACCGGCGACGCCACGTCGAATCTGCCGATCGGCGTTCCGCTGGCCGCGTTCGTCGGCGCGGTCACCGCGGTGGCGCTGACCTGGTTACTCGGCGCGGCGGGCGGGCGGAGCCGGACGCCGGCCACGCTGATCCTCGCCGGAGTCGCGGTCTCGGCGTTCCTGTCGGCCGTGCAGACCTACCTCATGCAGCGGCACGTGGACTCCCTGCGCGAGGTGTACTCCTGGCTGCTGGGCCGGCTCGCCACCGCAGGCTGGCACGACGTGCTGCTGGTCCTCCCGTACGCGGCGGTGACCTGCGCAATCGTGCTGGCGCACCGCCGCGAGCTGGACGTGCTGACGGTGGGCGACGAGGAGGCGACCAGTCTCGGCCTGCACCCCCAGCGGAGCCGCTACCTGCTGCTGGTCGCGGCCTCGCTCGGGACGGCGGCGGCCGTGTCGGTGTCCGGGCTGATCGGGTTCGTAGGGATCATCGTGCCGCACACCTTGCGGCTGCTCGCCGGAGCCAGCTACCGGTCGATCCTGCCGCTGTCGCTGCTGTTCGGCGGCGCGTTCCTGGCGTTCACCGATCTGACCGCGCGGACGATCGCCGGTCCCGCGGAGATTCCGATCGGCGTGGTGACGGCGTTCCTGGGCGCGCCGTTCTTCGTTCTCGTGCTCCGCAATAGCCGCTGGGTATCGCCATGACGGCCGCGATCGCCGCTCGCGCGCTCACCGTCCGGCTGGGTGGCAACGTCGTCGTCGACGGCGTGGACCTCGACGTCGCAGACGGCGAGTGGGTGACGGTCATCGGCCCGAACGGCGCGGGGAAGTCGACCGCATTGCGGGCCATCGGCGGACTGCTGCCGTTCGACGGGCGGGTGGAGTTGCACGGTACCGCGGTGGACCGGCTGCCCCGGCGCCGGCGGGCGATGATCGTTGCCACGGTCGCGCAGACTCCGGTCGTTCCGCCCGGCATGCAGGTGCTCGACTACGTGCTGTTAGGCCGGACACCGTACATCCGGCCGCTGGGCCGGGAGTCCGAGTCGGACCTCGCAACCGTCGACGACGTGCTCGGCGAGCTGGACCTCGAGGCGTTCGCCGGGCGCCGTCTGGACACGCTGTCCGGCGGGGAACGGCAGCGGGTGTTCCTGGCCCGCGCGCTCGCCCAGGGCGCCCGGATCCTGCTGCTCGACGAACCCACCAGCGCCCTGGACATCGGCCATCAGCAGGAGGTGCTCGAGCTGGTCGACCGCCTTCGTGCCGAACGCGGCCTCACCGTGCTCACCACCATGCACGACCTGTCTACGGCGGGCGAGTACGCCGACCGGATGGTGCTGCTGTCCGGGGGTCGGGTGGCGGCCGCCGGTACGCCGCGCGAGGTGCTCACCGAAAGGCTGCTCGCCGCGCACTACCGCGTGCGCGTGCGGATCATCGAAGGAGGTCAGGGCCCGCTGGTGGTGCCGGTGAGGACGGAGAATGTGCCGCCCTGAGGATCTTCGAGCACCGCGTACCGGCCCCGCGTGAACGTGGTCGGCGGGTGCACCACCCGGCCGCCGAGCGCATAGGCACGTTCCGCCGCGGCGTCACAGTTCTCGACCGCGAAGTACACCATCCAATGCGGAGGAAGATCATCCGGCCAATCCGCGCCGACCATCGGTTGCATTCCGGCCACGGTCTGGCCGCCCAGGTCCCAGACCACGTATGGCGCGCCGCCCGGCGCGGTGTTCCGGGCGGTCCAGCCGAACACCGCACCGTAGAACGCGATCGAGCCGTCGACGTCCCGTGTGGTCAGCTCGTTCCAGGTGAGCGCGCCGGGCACGTCGAACACCTCGGTGCCGGGCATGGTTCCGGCCTGCCACACGCTGAACGGCGCGCCGGCCTGGTCCAGGAACGCCGCCATCCGGCCCTGATCGCCGACATCGAACGGGGCCACCAGCACCTTGCCACCGGCGGCCGCCACCCGGGCCGCGTCCGCATCCGCGTCGTCCGTGGCGATGTAGGTGCTCCACGCGGTCAGCTGGCCCTCACCGAACAGCGGACCCGCCCCAGCCACGGGCCGGCCCTCGAGGTTGAAGATGGTGTAACCGCCGTACTCGTCCCCGGAGACGTGAGCGGTCCAGCCGAAGAGTGCGGTGTAGAACCGCTGCGCGTCGTCCAGGTCCGGCGTGCCCAGGTCCACCCAACTCGGCGCACCAATGGGTACGGTCATGCCCGCATCGTCGCATCGATGCGTGAGCATTCAAGCGACGGTGGCGAACTTCTAGCTGAACCGGCGACCCTCGTCCCGTCGATAGGCCCATACCGCCACCCCAGCCGGCACGACCGTCCAACCTCTCAGCGCGAGCGTCGATGACAGCCGGCAGCGCGTACCCGATGGCCAGTCCCATCAGGATGAACGGGACCGCGATGACGAACGTCGCGCCGACCGCCCTCCCCGCGATCTTGGAGTTGTGGTTGCCTTTTCGCGGAGTGGCAACCGATTTGTGCCAACCACAAGTCCAAGAGCGGCGGAGGTGGCGCGGGGATCAGTCCGACACGAGCGGATCGGGCAGGGGCTTGGCGTGCAACACGGACAGCCGCGACACCGCGCGAGTCAACACGACGTACAGGCGGTTCAGCCCGCGTGGCTCGGCCGCCACGATGTCGGCCGGCTCGACGACGATGACATGGTCGTACTCCAGCCCCTTCACGATCGTCGCCGGAACCACCGTGACGCGCGCCTCCGCCTCAACGTCGTCCGCCGTCCCGGGTTCGATACCCGCCGCGGCGAGATGCGCGCGTACCCGGTCGACGGCGGCGTCGGCTGCGATCACCGCGACCGAACCTTCGTGCTCGAGCGCCGCGGTGAGCTCCACCAGTATCGCCGCGTCCACGTCGGAGGGTGAGCCGACCGGCACGATGGCGAGGTCGCCGTCGTGGCGCAGGGATACCGCCGCGGGTGCGTCCACCTCCAGCGCCGGTAGCAGGCGGTTGGCCAGCGTCAGCACGACCTCCGGTACGCGGAAGCCGATCGTCAGCGGCACCACTGCCGCGTCCGGCTTGCCGAGCCAGGCGAGCGTGTCCCGCCAGTTCGGGGCCGCCCACGGTGCCGTGCCCTGTGCCAGGTCGCCGAGCAACGTGATCGACCCGTGCTCGCTGCGCCGCGCGATCGCCCGCGCCTGCATGGGGGAGAGGTCCTGCGCCTCGTCCACGACCACGTGCCCGAAGCTGGACTCGCGCTCGATCAAGCCGGCCGCCTCGTCCAGCAGCAGCAGGTCGGCGGCACTGAAGCGCGCCGACTTCGGCGTCTTGGGCGGCTTGGTCCAGCGCAGCGTCTGCTGTTCCACGTCGCTGAGGATGCCGTCCGCCACCGAAGGGTCGGTCAGCACATCGACTACCAGCGACTCGGCTGTCACCGCAGGCCACGTGGCGTCGAGGACCCGGGTGACCGGCACGACCCGGCTCATCCGCCGCAGCCAGGCGTCGCTCGGCGAGTTGCCGGTGCGGTACTCCGACTGGCGCTGCAGGAGCCCGACGACGCGGGCGCGAACCCGTTGGCGGCCGACCGCGTACGGCAGGCCCTCGCGTCGAGCCTCGTCGACGATCC
>JACVRX010000090.1 GCA_014534205.1 Jiangellaceae bacterium | reverse complement strand
GCTGCAGCAGCCCGACCTGCTACTGCTGGACGAGCCGACGAACCACCTGGACGCGGAGAGCGTGCAGTGGCTGGAGCAGCATCTGGAGAAGTACCCGGGCTGTGTCGTGGCCGTCACGCACGACCGGTACTTCCTGGACAACGTCGCGCAATGGATCCTCGAGCTCGACCGCGGCCGCGCCTACCCCTACGAGGGCAACTACACGACCTACCTGGAGACCAAGCAGGCGCGGCTGAAGGTCGAGGGCGCGAAGGACGCCAAGCGGGCGAAGCGGCTGAAGGACGAGCTGGAGTGGGTGCGCTCCAACGCCCGGGCCCGGCAGACCAAGCAGCGAGCCCGGCTCGAACGGTACGAGCTGATGGCGGCCGAGGCGGAGAAGGCCCGCAAGCTCGACTTCGAGGAGATCCAGATCCCGCCCGGGCCGCGCCTCGGCACCGTTGTGGTCGTGGCGACCGACCTGACCAAGGGATACGGCGACCGGGTGCTCATGCACGACCTGTCGTTCAGCCTGCCGCGCAACGGGCTGGTCGGGGTGATCGGTCCCAACGGTGTCGGCAAGACCACGCTGTTCAAGATGATCGTCGGCGACGAACAGCCGGACGCCGGGATCCTGCACATCGGCGAGACGGTCCGGATGTCGTACGTGGATCAGGAGCGCGCCGGTATCGAGCCGCGCATGACCGTATGGGAGGTCGTCTCCGAGGGGTTGGACCACATCAAGGTCGGCCATGTCGAGATGCCGAGCCGCGCGTACGTCGCCGCCTTCGGGTTCAAGGGGCCGGACCAGCAGAAACCGGCCGGCGTCCTCTCTGGTGGGGAACGTAACCGGTTGAACCTCGCGCTGACGCTCAAACAGGGCGGCAACCTGATCCTGCTGGACGAGCCAACGAACGACCTGGACGTCGAGACGCTGCAGTCACTGGAGAACGCACTGCTGGAGTTCCCCGGCTGCGCGGTCATCACGTCGCACGACCGGTGGTTCCTCGACCGGATAGCCACGCACATCCTGGCGTGGGAGGGCGACGACGAGGACCCGGCGAGGTGGTTCTGGTTCGAGGGCAACTACGAGGCCTACGAGAAGAACAAGATCGAGCGGCTGGGCGCCGAGGCGGCCCGCCCGCACCGGGTCACCTACCGCAAGCTCACCCGCGACTAGGTCCGTGCCGCGCCACGTGTGCGACGTCCCCCTGCGCTGGGCGGATATGGATGCATTCGGGCACGTCAACAACGTCGTGTACCTGCGGTACCTGCAGGAAGCCCGCGTGGACATGCTGTTCGTCCATGCGCCCGAGCACGGCGCCGAGCAGCTCGCCCGCGGGGTGATCGTGAAGTGGCACGAGATCGACTACCGGGCACCGCTGCACTTCCGGCCGGCGCCGGTCCGCGTAGAGACGTGGGTAACCGAGGTGCGCGCAGCGTCGTTCGGACTGGGATACGAAGTTCTCGATCTCGGCCCGGACGGCCAACGCACCATCTACGCGGTGGCCGCGTCGGTACTGGTCCCTTACGACCGTGCCGACGGCCGTATCCGGCGCATCGCTTCGCGCGAGCGGGAGGTGCTGGAGCGCTTACTGGAGCTCGACGGGCCGGCACCGAGGAGATCCCGCTGATGCGGCACGCGTTCGAATGCGCGGTGCGCTTCGACGACCTGGATGCGTATGGCCACGTCAACAATGTCACGTTTGCGGAGTACTTGCAGGAGGCGCGGGTCGACTTCGCCCACCGGTATCTCGCCGACGATTTGTCGCCGCACGAGGGCTCTGTTGTCGCGCACCAGTCGCTGGACTACCACCGCCCGGTGCCTTTTCGAACCGAGCCGCTGCAGGTCGTGCTGTGGGTAACTCGGATCGGCCGGTCGTCTTTCGACGTCGCCTACGAGATCCGCGACGCCGACACGGTATACGTGACGGCTACTGGCGCACTGGTGGCGTTCGACGTCGCAGCCGAACGGCCGCGGCCGCTGACGGAGGCCGAGCGCGCGACGCTCGCCAAGTTCCTGGAACCGTGACCCGGCTGCTCCCACACCGCCCGGACGCCGCCGCCGATCTGGCCACCTTCGCGCGGCGGGTAGCCCGGTTCGACGCCGAGGCGGTGATAAGGGTCGTCGCCGTCGGCCGGGTGGCCGGGTTCTTTGCCGACACGCCCTTCGACGCGCTGGCGCTGCGCGCGGTCGCGCTCAGTGTCCCGACGTCGCTGGACGTCGTCGTCGAGGCCGGTACGCTGGCCGCCCGCGCGGTCGGCGCGCAGGGCGAGCTGGAACTGCCACCGCCGGTGCCTGCCTTGCGCTGGACCAGCAGCCTGCCGCCGCGGTCTGGTTGGAGCGAGCTGTCCACCCTGCCCGGCTCGAAGGTCGCCGCCGTGGTTGCGTCCGGAGTGGACGAGTTCCGGCGGCGGAGTCCCGAGGTGACCGCCGGGCTGGCCCGGCGGGAGGGGCGAGCCGCCCTGGAGCGGTTGGCGGCTGATATCTGGAACCGTGAGCTTGTGGCCGGCGTGCCGATTCGGCTGGCGCATGCGGCCGACTCGTACGGGTTTCTCGCACCCGACGACGTGGTCTTGCGGTCCGCCGGTCCATGGTTGCGGCTGGACGCGCCGCACGGCTCGATCCTGGCCCGCACGGGCCTGCCGCTCTTCGCCTGACCCGGATACCGCTTCAGGTGGCGAGCCACGCGGCAGCGTCGGGGGGAAGTGTGTTGTCGACGAGCGGGACGCTGCTGAGCAGCACCCTCGAGTGCTCCGGTAGCGCGACGAAGGTCTCGCCCAGGTTCACCGCGCAGGCGAACTCCGGCTCGCGCGCGAACGCCAGCACGTCCGGCCCGCCGTCGGTCAGCCACCGCAACGAGCCGTCGCCCAGCGCGGGCAGGTCCCGTCGCAGCCGCAACGCCTCCCGGTAGAGGCTCAGCATGGATCGCGGGTCCTCCCGTTGCCCCTGCACCGCATAGTCGCTCCAGTAGGGCGGCTGCGGAAGCCACGAACCGTTTACGCCGAAGCCGTGGGAGGGGCCGCGCCGTGTCCACGGCAAGGGCACCCGGCAGCCGTCGCGTCCGCGTACGCGGTGGCCGGAACGTTTCCAGATCGGGTCGCGCAACGCCGACTCCGGTAGGTCGAGCACCTCGGGCAGACCGAGCTCCTCACCCTGGTAGACGTAAGCACTTCCCGGCAACGCCAGCATCAGCAGCGCCGCCGCGCGGGCCCGCCGGGTGCCGAGCGCGATGTCCGATGGGCCCGGAGCGGCCGGACGCTCCCGCACGGACGGGATCGCGGTGACCTCGCGGCCGTACCGGGTGACGTGCCGCTCGACGTCGTGGTTGGAGAGCACCCACGTGGTGGCCGCACCTGCCGGGTTCAGCACATCCAGCGAGACGTCGATCGTCTTGCGCAGCTCACTCGCGTTCCACGGTGAGCGCAGGTAGTCGAAGTTGAACGCGGAGTGCAATTGGCCAGGCCAGACGTAGCGGGCAAGTCGCTCCGCCGAATCCACCCAGGCCTCGGCGACGAACGCTCGCGGCGGGACGTAGCTGTCGGCTACGGCGCGCCACTCGCGGTAGATCTCGTGCACCTCGTCCCGGTCGTCGAACGGGTGGTTGCCGCGCGGGTAGGGCGCGTGAATCGGATACGGAGAGGTTCGGATGTAGTCGAGGTCGGGAAGCGCGGGGTCCTTGGCCAGCCCGTGCGCGACGTCGATGCGGAAACCGTCGATACCGCGGTCGAACCAGAATCGCAGGATGTCCAGGAACTCGGCGCGGACCTCGGAATTCTGCCAGTTGAGATCAGGCTGGGTGACGTCGAACAGGTGCAGGTACCACTCCCCGAGTGAACCGTCCCGTTCCGTGACCCGGGTCCATCCGGGGCCGCCGAACAGACTCAGCCAGTTGTTCGGCGGCTCGTTGCCGTCCGGCCCGCGGCCCGGGCGGAAGATGTAGCGGTCGCGCTCCGGCGAGCCGGGAAGCGCCGCGAGCGCCTGGGCGAACCACCGGTGGCGGTGCGACGTGTGGTTGGCCACGATGTCGATCAGCACCCGCAAACGACGTTCGTGGGCTTCCCGGATCAGCGCATCAGCCAACGCCAGCGTGCCGAACTCGGGCGCGATGTCGCGGTAGTCGGCGACGTCGTAGCCGCCGTCGTTCATCGGCGACGGGTACCACGGGGTGATCCACAATGCGTCGACACCGAGCTCCTGCAGGTATGGCAGTCGGCTGCGGATCCCGGCGATGTCGCCGACGCCGTCGCCAGTGCCGTCGGCGAAGGATCGGATGTAGACCTGGTAGATGACGGCTGAGCGCCACCATTGATCAGCAGCCGGGGTCACCGGCCGAGCCTACGGCCTGCGGCAGGTCAGTCCTCGAACGTGTTCACCATGGAGAACGCCGCCCGCTGGAGGTAGTCCCACAGCACGTCGTGCTGTTCTGGCGCCAGCCCCAGGGACTCGACCGCGATCCGCATGTGCTGCAGCCAGTGCTCGCGGGCTCGCGGATTGATCTTGAAGGGTGCGTGCCGTAAGCGTAGCCGGGGATGTCCGCGCTGCTCGGAGTACGTGGTCGGGCCACCCCAGTACTGCTCGAGGAACATCCGCAGCCGGTCCTCGGCGGAGCGCAGGTCGGCCTCCGGGTAGAGCGGGCGCAGCACCGGGTCGTCGGCGACATCCCGGTAGAACCGGTGGACGAGCCGACGGAACGTCTCGTGCCCGCCGACCGCGTCGTAGAAGCTCTCGACGGGCTGCTCGCTCACGCCTTTGATTGTTGCAAACGCCGTTCGGTGGGCAGGATGGCCGAAGACCGTCCGTCCGCTCATGGAGGAACACACATGGCTACCACGCGCACGGCAACGACCGAGTGGCAGGGTTCGCTCCACGAGGGCTCCGGCAAGGTGACGCTCGAATCTTCGGGCCTCGGCACCTACGACGTCAGCTGGCCGGCGCGGACCGAGGAGCCAAACGGGCTGACTTCGCCGGAGGAGCTCATCGCAGCTGCGCATTCGGCGTGCTTCTCGATGGCGTTGGCGAATCGGCTGGCCAAGAAGGGGACTCCTCCCACGTCGCTGCAGACCACCGCGGAAGTGACGTTCCAGGACGGCCCCGGCATCACCGGCATTCAGATCCGAGTGCGCGGGGACGTGCCCGGAGTGAGCGCTGCAGACTTCCAGGAGACGGCGCAGGCCGCCAAGGAGAACTGCCCGGTCAGCAAGGCGCTGACGGGCACGACGATCACCCTCGACGCCGCGCTCGGCTGATCAGGCCTTCTCCCGGGCGATCTCCACGCCCTCGGCCGTGAACGCGCGCATGAGCCGTTCGCGCAACTCCCGTGCGAGCCGCCACTGCTGCAGCGGTTCGGTCTTGACCACCAGACGGACGGCGTAGGAGTCGCTGCGCACGTCCTCGACCCCCCAAACCTCCGGCGGTTCCAGGATGTGTGGGCTCCATTCCGGGTCAGCGGAGGCCTCGGCGACCACCCGGTTGATGATTGCGCGGGCGCGCTCGCTGTCCTCCCCGTAGGCCACTTGCACGTCCAGCACGGTGCGGGCCCAGCCGTGACTGGAGTTGCCGACGCGAACTACCTCGCCGTTGCGGACGTGCCACACCGTCCCGTCGACGGCCCGTAACCGGGTGATCCGCAGCCCGACGCCCTCGACCGTGCCCGTTGCGTGGCCCATGTCGATCACGTCGCCGACCCCGTACTGATCCTCGAGCAACATGAACACGCCGTTGAGGTAGTCCCGCACCAGGTTCTGCGCGCCGAAGCCGAGGGCGACGCCGACGATCCCGGCCGACGCCAGCAGCGGCCCCACCGGGTACCCGAGGATCTCCAGTGCGGTGATCACGACGATCATCGCGATGACGACGGTGACGACGCTTTTGAGCAGCGCGCCGAGGGTGGTGGCCCGAAGTGCCCGCCGCTCGGAGTACACCCCTGAGCCGCCGAGGACGATGCGCGCGGCTCGTCGAGAGCCGAGCAGCCGTTCGGGCGGCTCCGCGGCAGCGGCCCTTGCGACGATCCGGTCGATCACCCGGTGCGCCAAAAACCGGCCGACGAACCCGAGCAGCAGCAGCCCGGCCAGGTGCAGCGGCTTGTCCAGCAGCACCTCGCTCCACCAGGCGGCGGTGAAGCGCTCGGGCGCGTCCTGCGCGGTCATCGCGGGCACACGCTAGCCCACGTACTCGGCGAGGAAACCGAGCTGGTCGGCGGCCAGCTCAACGCTCCGGGAGACCGCGCGAGCGCCGTGACCCACCTTCCCCTCCGCGCGGATGAGCACCGGCGCGACGTCCGGATCGGCCGCCGTGGCGGCCTGCAGCGCCGCGCACATCTTGCGGGCATGCATCGGATCTACCCGAGTGTCACCGTCGAAGACGGTGAACAACACGGCCGGGTAGGCGACTCCTTTCCGCACGTGGTGGTAGGGCGAGTACGAAAGCAGCCAGCCGAGCTGGGTCGGGTCCGCTGCCGTTCCGTACTCGTCGTTCCAGGTCGCACCCAGGCCGACGTTCTCATAACGCACCATGTCGAGCAGCGGTGCCGAGCACACGGCCGCCCGGTAGGAGTCGGGACGTTGGGTCAGCGCTCTTCCGACGAGCAGGCCACCGTTGGAACCGCCGGAGATGGCGAGTTGCCGCGGTGTGGTCCAGCCCTGGTTCACCAGGTACTCCGCCGCGGCGTGGAAGTCGTCGAACACGTTCTGCTTGTGTTCGCGCATGCCGGCCCGGTGCCAGGCCTCGCCCTCTTCGCCGCCACCGCGCAGTCCAGCGGTTGCCCAGACGCCGCCGGACTCGACCCAGGCCAGAATGCTCGCGGAGTACGCCGGCGCGAGCGCCAGCCCGAAACCGCCGTAGCCATACAGCACAGTGGGCCGCGGCCGGTCCGGTCCGTCGGCCGTCGACACGACCACCATCCGGACTTCGGTCCCGTCCGTTGAGTGGTACGACACCTGCCGTGACCGGACGGCGGGCACGTGCACCGCGCCAGGGCTGTCGGCCCAGGTGGTCACCTCGCCGGTGTGGGCGTCGAAGGCAAGCACCCGGACCGGCGAGGTGTGGTCTGTGTAGGTGAACCACGCCTGATGCCCGCCCTCAGGCCGTTCCGAGAGTCCGCCGATGCTGCCCAAGCCGGGGAGCGGCAGCTCGTCCAGTTGCTCGCCGGTGCCCAGGTCGTGCACCGTGACGCGGGATATCGCATGCCGGGTGCGGCTCGCCAGCAGCAGCGGCCGGTCCAGGTCGTCGAGGATCGCGTAGTCCTCGAGCACCGACTCCGCGTCTTCGCCGAGCAGGTCACGCCAGGGCCGCGGGTGCTCGGGGTCTGCCACCACAAGCCGGCCCCGCGGCGCGTCCCGGTCGGTCCAGACGTACAGGTGGCCGTCGCGGCCGACGTGCGGGTAAGCCCGCGCGTCGACGCCTGTCTGTATCGGCCGGAGCTCGGGTGCCGCCGGATCGCACGCGGAGAGGTCGGCCAGCCAGGTGTCGTTACGGGGTGCGGTGCCGTCCGCCGCCGTGACGACGAGCCACCGGCCGTCCGTGCTCACGGACACGCCGTAATAGTTCGTCTTGGAAAGGCCGGCCCCGAACACCTCCACATCCTGTTCCGGTGCGGTGCCGAGGTGGTGCAGATACATACGCCGATGGAACTGCCGCTCATCGGCGGGCAGCTGTTCGGGCGGCAGCCGGCGCACGTAGTAGAACGCCTTGCCACCGGGCAGCCAGGCGATGGGGGAGTACCGGGCCCGGTCGATGGGGCCGTCCACGTGGTCTCCGCTGGTGACGTCGAGCACTCGCAGCGTTGATTCTTCGGTGCCGCCCACCGAGAGTTGGTAGGCGAGCAAGCCCCCTTCGTTCGACGGCCGCCAAGCGTCCAGCGTCGTCGCTCCACTCGGATCCACGAGGTCCGGATCCACCAGGACGCGCTCTGCGCCGTC
>JACVRX010000074.1 GCA_014534205.1 Jiangellaceae bacterium | reverse complement strand
CCGGATGTCTTCCGCCGACCATGACTGGCGGCTGCCGAGCCATCACCAGGCCTGCCCGTACATCACCACCCCTGCCCGTACATCACCAGGCCTGCCCGTACATCACCAGGCCTGCCCGTCCCTCACCAGGATTGGGAGCCTGGTGATGGACGGGCAGGGGGGGTGAACGTGGTCGTTCCAGAGCGCTCCGGGGGGGGGCGGCGGCCAGGTGGCTGGGCGACAGAGCGACGACATGCTGCGGCCGGTCCGCGACCACGCCGGCCATCAGGCTCGCGCGGTGTTCGCAGGCCACGGAATCGACGTGATGTGGACCTTGTGCGGCGCCCACGTCTTCCCGCTCTATGACGCTGCCGTGCGCGGCGAGCCCGCGATGCGCATCGTCGACGTCCGGCACGAGCAGACAGCGGTGTTCGGTGCCGAGGCCACCGCGAAGCTGACCAGGACCCCGGGGCTCGCCGTGCTGACCGCCGGCCCAGGTGTCACCAACGGCGCCAGTGCGATCGCCCAGTCATTCGCCAGCGGTGTTCCGGTGCTGACCGTGGGCGGCCGGGCGCCGTCGGCGCGCTGGGGCATGGGGGCGCTCCAGGAGCTCGATCACCCACCGATATTGGCGCCCATCACCAAGCGATCCATCACCGCACGCACCGCCGACCAGTTCGCGGCCGTGCTGGACGACGCACTGCGGCTCGCGTGCACTCCGCACCGCGGACCGGTGTTCGTCGACGTCCCCATCGACGCACTGTTCGCGCCCGCCGACGGCGACGGCCAGCCGACCCCGGGTGGAGAACCGTCCGCACCAAACCAATCTGGCCCGACGACCGCGGCCGGGCGTGCGCTTGGTACGCCGCCAGATCCCGATGACCTGACAGCTGTTGCCGCGCTGCTCGCCGGTGCGCACCGGCCGGTCCTGGTCCTCGGCTCGGACGTCTGGCTGGACGGCGCCGAGTCGGCGGCGCTCCAGTTCGCCGAGCAAACCGCGATCCCGGTCGTAGCCAACGGGATGGGCCGCGGAGTGCTGCGACGCGGGCATCCGCTGCTGGTGAACCGGGCTCGTGCCACTGCATTCGCCCGTGCGGACCTTGTGATCATCGGCGGGACCCCGCTCGATTTCCGGCTCAGCTACGGCGATTTCGGCAAGGGCACCAGCGTCGTGCACGTCGTCGACGCGCCCGAACAACTGGCGACGCATGTCGCGCTGGCCGGATCAGTCGCGGGTGACCTCAGCGCCGCCTTCGACGGGCTGCTCGCCGCATACCAGGGCGAGTTGCGCCGCTCGTCATCCGCCGACTGGCTCCGCGTGCTCCGGACGGAGGTCGCCCGTGCTGCAGCGGACGACGCGGCCATGCTGTCGTCCGACGCGGAACCGATTCACCCGGCGCGGATCTACGGCGAGCTGATGCGACTGCTGGACGACGACGCGGTCGTCATCGGCGACGGCGGGGACTTCGTCTCGTGGGCCGGACGTTTTCTCGACCCTGCCCGGCCGGGATGCTGGCTCGACCCCGGCCCGTTCGGCTGTCTCGGCGCCGGCGCGGGAGCAGCCGCCGCCGCGCGGCTGGCCCGGCCGCGCAGCCAGGTCGTCGTGCTCTACGGCGACGGCGCTGCGGGTATGTCGCTGATGGACGTGGACACGCTCGTCCGGCACGCCTTTCCGGTGGTGCTGGTCGTCGGGAACAACGGCGCTTGGGGTCTGGAGAAGCATCCGATGCGCGCGGTGTTCGGCTACGACGTAGCGGCCGACTTGCGCCGCGAGACGGCTTATGAAGGCGTCGTGCAAGCACTCGGCGGCGCCGGCGAGGCCGTCGACCGGCCGGACGGCATCGAGCCGGCGCTGCGTCGCGCGTTCGCGGCCGGCGTCCCGTACCTCGTCAACGTGCGCTGCGATCCGCGCGTCGCATATCCGCGCTCGACCTTCGGGGTGTGAGGCCGATCGCCCGCGCGGGCTGGCGCTCTCGCCCCCTACTGTTCCTCTGCGGTCAGGCCGCGCGCTGCCGGAACGCCGCGCGGTAGGCCTGCGGCGTGGTGCCGAGCCGCCGGGCGAAGTGATGCCGGAGCACCGCGGCCGTCCCGAACCCGGACCGCGACGCGACCGTCTCGATCGGATCGTCGCCCTCCTCGAGCAGACGCTGCGCTTCGGCTACCCGGCGCGCCAACAGCCAGTCGTACGGGGTCGAGCCGGTCTCGGCCCGGAACCGGCGAGCGAACGTTCGCGGCGACATGGCCGCCAGCCGAGCCAGTGACTCGACCGTCATCTCCCTATCCAGGTGACCGGCCATGTAGTCGAGCACCGGAGCCAGGGTCTGTGCCTGCGTCGCCCGGATCGGCGCCTGGACGAACTGCGCCTGGCCGCCGTCGCGATGCGGCGGCACCACCATCCGGCGTGCCACCATCGCCGCCGTCGATGCGCCGAATTCGGTGCGCCACAGATGCAGGCTCGCGTCCAGCCCCGCAGCGGAGCCGGCGCTGGTAATCACGCCGTCGTCCTCGACGTACAGCACCCCGGGATCGACTTTGGCCAGCGGGAACCGCGCGGCCAGCTGGTCGGCATACAACCAGTGGGTGGTGCAGCGGCGGCCGTCCAGCAACCCGGCAGCACCCAGTACGAACGCGCCGGTGCAGACGGACATCACCCGCGCACCGCGATCCGCGACAGTCCGCAGTGCCGCCAATACCTCCGCTGGATACTCCGTACTGATCCCGGCGGCGGGAACGCCGACCAGGTCGGCATCGGCCAGCCGCTGCAGGCCGTGGTCGACGACCACGGAGAAGCCCAGTGACGTGCGCACTTCGCCTGGCCGAAGAGCGCATACCGCGAAGTCCAGACTTGGTATGCCCTGATCGGAGCGGTCGACTCCGAATGCCTCGCAGAGCACGCCCAGCTCGAACGGCGCGACTCCGTCCAGGGCTACTACGGCGACGTTCTTCAGCATGCCGGATAGTGTGGCACAATCTTGGCAGAAAGTCGATGGACTAAGGCAGTCCTGCCACTAGTGGCAGGAAACTAGCGGACGCATACTTACTGTCATGACGACCTTCCTCATCATCGCACTGCTGATCAGTCTCGCCGTGGCCGTCGGCACCGCCCTGCTGCGGTGGGTGGCCGAGGACGGCGGCCCCCGCCACGCTTCGCTTCCGCGGGCCGAGGACCGCTGGTCGCTGGAGCTGCCGACGCGTCCGTATGCCCTGCGCTGACCGTGAGCCGCCGGGGGGCCGGCCGGCGACGGGTGCCCGAACCACCGGTGATCCGCCTGCCGTCGGCTGGACCCACGAGGCCCGACCGGGACCGTTCCCATTCCCCGGGGTCGACCTGATCGTTTACGTGCTGCCACCGGGTGGCGGTTGAGGGCACGACAACCGGGTCCGCTCGCGTACGGTACAACCGGATGGGCGGAGGGAGCGGTGCATGCAGGTCACCAGCAGGGTGCTGCTGCACGTCACTGCTGGCTCGGCTGCATGCGCGCTGCTCGCCGGCGTGCTCGGCATGAGCCGCTCCGACGCCGAGTCACTACCGCGGCTGGCCGTACACGGGGCGCGCCCCGCCGCGGCCGAACTACCCCCGTACCCCGATCCCCGGCCAGCGCCGGTCAACGCTCGGCTGCTGCCCAACCTGCGGAGCTTGCCGGCGGAGGACGTCGGCATCCGCGTCGAGGACGGGCAGCGGCAGCTGTGGTTCACGTCGATCATCGCGAACGCCGGCCTCGGTCCCGCGGAGGTCGTTCCCGACGGTGTGCGACCATGCCCCGCCGGCCAGCGGCATGCGTCCCAAGTGCTGTACCACGACGCGGGCGGGAACGGATACTACGAACCCGCCGTGGACCGCTTCGCGTCCAGGCGCACCGGCGGCTGCATGCTCGACCACCCGGAGCACGACCACTGGCACTTCGACGCCATGGCGCGATACACCCTGACCTCGGCTGGGCGGCAGTCGCCGGTGGTCGGCTCCAACAAGGTGAGCTTCTGCCTGCGTGACAACCGGGAGACGCCCGCGGCGTCGCCGGTGAAGCTACCCAAGCGCTACGGCGACTGTGGGCGGGACAAGGTACAGGGCATCATGCCGGGCTGGGCGGACGTCTACGACACCGACCTGCCCGACCAGCACCTGGTTCTGCCTGCTGACCTGCCGGACGGGAACTACTGCCTGCGCAGCGAGGCCGACCCGCTGCAACTGCTCCTCGAGACGGACGACGCCGACAACGCCGCTGTCCGTCCGGTCCGGATCAGCGGCTCGACGGTTGCCGCCGGACCGCCGGCGTCGTGCGGTTGATCGCGCGGCTGCGGGTGTGACGTCAACCCACGATCACCAGCACGTCACCCTCCTGGACGACATCGCCTGGGTGCACCTTCACCTCGGTGACCGTGCCACCGGACTCCGCGAGCACCGGGATTTCCATCTTCATGGATTCCAGAACCAGCAACGTCGTGCCGGGTTCCACTGAGTCGCCCGCGGTCACGGCCACCGAGAACACGTTGGCCACCATCTCGGCGCATACCAACTCGGGCACCTGCCGCCTCCGTCCGTGGGTCGACGCTGAGTTGCCGTGGGGCCCATCACCAGGCGTACCCGTACATCACCAGGCTTGCAAGCCTGGTGATGTACGGGCAGGGGTGGTGTACGTGGTCATTCCAGAACGGTGACGTCGAGAGCGTTGGGTGACGGCGTGGCGCGCCGATCCGGCCCGGTGTGGCGGGCCACCATGTGATCGTGACGCTCGTGCTGCTGGCGCTCGGCGTCGGGCTGTTGATCGGGTACGTCCGTGGCGGTCGGTTGCGGTGGTTGCTGCTCGGTATGCCGCTACGGCGGAACCGGCTGCTGCTGACCGCACTCGGCTTGTCGGTGCTCGGCGTCCTCGGCGGATGGGTCTGGCAGCCGCTGCTCGCGATCATGAGCGGGCTGGCCTGGCTCACCATCGCCTACTACGCCTGGGTCAACCGGGCGGTGCAGGGTGCCGCCCTGGTCGCCTTCGGGCTGGCCGCGAACAGTCTGGTGCTGGTGCTCAACGCGGCGGTTCCGGTCTCTCTGGACGCCGCCGAACGAGCTGACGCCGACCCGGCACAGCTGCTGGAGCCGGCGTTCCACACACCGGCCGCTGCGGACACCCTGCTGCCCTGGCTGGGCAAGACGGTGCCAGTGGCGTTCCCGCCCCGGCCGGAGGTGGTCAGTCCCGGCGACGTTGCAGTGGCCGCGGGTCTCGCGCTGGCAATCGGGATGGGCATGCGGCCGCCACGGCGACCCGCCGAACCGGAGCACGCCGTCGAGGAGGAGAAGGAGCCGGTACCGAAGGTCGCCGTCTAGAACAGCGGCGAACCGGAGCCTCAGTGATGGCGCTGCACTCGCCGCCGTCAGAACTCGACGATCTCGGCCACTTCCACCCGGATCTGCCGGATGCGGGTCAGCACCCGCTGGCGGAGCTGGGGAGGGGCATGTTCACCGCCGCAGGAGCGGGCAACCAGCGCCTTGAGCACCCGCTCCAGGTCGTACTCCGACAGGCATGGCGCGCACTCGTCGAGGTGCCGCTCGACCAGCGCGTAGCTCTCCGGGCCGCCGTCCATCTCGCCGTCCAGGAAGACGTAGATGCGGTCGAGAATCTCGGCACAGTCGGTCTCGTGCGGCCGGCCACAACTCATCCTCCGACCTCCTCGGGCACGGAAGGGACCAGCCCGCGCTCCCGGGCGTAGTCCTCCAGCAGGCCGCGCAGCTGGCGCCGGCCGCGGTGCAGTCGGGACATCACCGTGCCGATGGGGGTTCCCATGATCTCGGCGATGTCCTTGTAGGGAAAACCTTCGACGTCGGCGAGGTAGACCGCGATGCGGAACTCCTCGGGGATCTGCTGCAACGCCTCCTTGACGTCGGAGTCCGGCAGGTGGGCCAGTGCCTCCGCCTCCGCGGAGAGCAGACCGCTGGAGGTGTGCGCCTCCGCGCGGGCCATCTGCCAGTCCTCGACCTCCTCCGACGCGCTCTGCTGCGGCTCGCGCTGCTTCTTGCGGTAGGAGTTGATGAAGGTGTTGGTCAAGATTCGGTACAGCCAGGCTTTCAGGTTCGTTCCCTCCTTGAACTGGTGGAACGAGGCGTAGGCCTTGGCGAAGGTTTCCTGGACGAGGTCCTCTGCATCACTGGCGTTGCGGGTCATCCGCAGGGCGGCGGAGTACAGCTGGTCGAGGTAGGGCAGCGCGTCGCGCTCGAACCGCTGCGCGCGCTCGTCGTTCGTCTCCGGAGCCGTCATCGTCCGCGATGCTATCTGCGCCGCCGTGACTGCGGGCGACCACTCCACCCACCGCGAAACTGCCGCCAGGTCCGCAGCCGGTCCTGCAATGGCGCGGATGGTCACGTCGGCTCAACGCGATGCCCGCTGCAGCACATTCCCGAGCCAGTCGCGTACCGCGGCGACGATGCCATCGAACACTGCCATCGGCGTGGCCAGCCCGTGGTCCGCCTGCGGAACGGGGACCAGGTCGAAGGGTCCGGCAGGAAACTCCTCCGGCCGCCCGAACGGGTCTCGGCCGCCCTGCACGACCAGCGTGGGAACACCGGCGCCGGTCAGCTCGGCGAGCCGGGAGCGCTCCGGTCGGCCCGGCGGATGCAGCGGGAAGGCGAGCGCGACGACCGCAACGGCCCCGCTCTGCGCCGCGGTCCGGCACGCCACCCGCGCTCCCGCGCTGCGGCCGCCGACGACCAGCGCGAGGTCGCCGCGCACTGCGTCCAGCGCGGCCAGCCAGCCGGCGTCCAGCATCGGCGGCCGCGGCGCTACCCGGCGGCCGGCCACCCGCCACGGCTGCTCGACCCGGACGACCGAGATGCCGGTCGCCGGCAGCCCGTCGGCAAGCGCGCGCAGGTCCCGCGCGTCGATGCCGCCGCTGGCACCGTGACCGAGCGCCAGGGTCGCTCGCGGCTCGGCCGCCGCTGACACCACCAGCCGGGCGTCGCCGGCAGGCGTCGCCACCAGCCGTTCGGCCACTCGCACACCCATCGCCGCCTATTGTCGATCAGGCTCATCGCTCCTGTTCTGTCAGGCGGCCCGGCAACTCCCGCGGATCAACGGGATGCTTGCAGATGACAGCCAATCCGTCGCCAAACTCCTCGGCGGTGCATAGGTCCGGGTTTCGGCCGCGATCACCGCCCTAGACTCGTGCCGACCAGCAGTGTCGGGAGGTGCCGGGCCATGGGTCGCGACATCGAGGTCACCGAGTTCACCCGCGAGGACCGGCTCAGGTACCGGGAGAAAGTCAAAGCGAACTTGGCCGCGCTGCGGACACTGGTCGACAGCGGTGCCTTCGAGACCGGGCGGCGGACCTGCGGCGTGGAGATGGAGGTCTACATCACCGACCCGGCCGGCAAGCCCGCGCCGATCAACGCCAAACTGCTGGAGCGGATCGCCTCCCACGAGTTCCAGACCGAGCTGGCGCAGTTCAACATCGAGTTTCACGTGCCGCCGCGCCTGCTCACCGGACACGTCTTCCATACCATCGAGAGCGAGCTGCGCCGGTCGCTCAACCACGCCCACGACACCGCCGAGGCGCTCGGCGCCAATGTGATGATCATCGGAATCCTGCCGACCGTCACCGACCTCGACTTCACCGAGCAGTTCATGTCGGCAAACCCCCGGTACAAGGCGCTGAACGACATGATGCTGGCCGCCCGCGGCGAGGACATCCTGATCAGGATCGACGGCGCCGATGTGCTGCAGACGCGGACGAGCTCCATCCTGTACGAGGCCGCGTGCACGTCGATGCAACTGCACCTGCAAGTCGACCCGCACGATTTCGGGCTGTACTGGAACGCCGCACAGCTGCTGTCCGCTCCGCTCGTCGCGGTGGGCGCAAACTCGCCGTTCTTCCTCGGCAAGCAGCTGCATCACGAGACCCGGATCACGCTGTTCGAGCAGGCGGCGGACACCCGCACCGAGGAACTAGCGCTGCAGGGCGTCCGCCCGCGAGTGTGGTTCGGCGAGAAGTGGCTGGACGAGGGCGAAGGCCTGTGGGACCTCTTCGACGAGAACGTCCGGTACTTCCCGGCGCTGCTGCCGATCTGCGAGGACGAGGACCCGGCACAGATGCTCGACGCCGGCAAGGTCCCCACCCTGCCGGAGCTGACGCTGCACAATGGCACGATCTACCGCTGGAACCGCCCGGTCTACGAGGTCGTCCGCGGTCGGCCGCACATGCGGATCGAGAACCGAGTGCTTCCTGCGGGCCCCTCCGTCCCGGACTCCGTTGCGAACGCCGCGTTCTATTACGGAGCGCTGCACGGGCTGGTGTCCCGGCCGCGGCCGTACCTGTGGGAGCAGATCAGCTTTTCCACAGCGAGGGACAACTTCTACACGGCGGCCCGGCAGGGCCTCGGCGCACGGCTGTACTGGCCGCGAGTGGGTGCGAGCGTGCCGGTCAGCGAGCTGATCCTGCGGCACCTGTTGCCGCTGGCGCGCGACGGCCTGATCGAGTGGGGCGTCGACGCCGGCGACGTCGACTTCTACCTGGGCATCATCGAGGAGCGCACGCTGTCCGGCGTGTCTGGCGCCGGCTGGCAGATGGCCAGCTGGCGCACGCTGGTCGACAGCGGACGCGACCGCGAGCAGGCCTTCGCCGAGCTGGTCCGGCTCTACCAGCAGCGCTCCTACGCCAGCACGCCGGTACACACCTGGCCGGTCGGTGGTTGACCGCCTGGGCGATCTTGCTACCGTCGGCCCGCTACCCTCTCGGCGTATGACTCCCCTGTACCACCGGTTCGACGACTACGACGACGTCAAAGCCCTGCTGGACGGGTCGGACGAGGACGTCCTGGTCGCATTGGCCGGCAAGCCGGCGCTCATCCGCATCCCCGCGGCGACGACCGGCGTCGCTCCGCCGGCCCGGCTGGTGTCCTGCCTGATGCACGGCAACGAGCCGTCGGGCTACCGGGCGGTGGTAGAGGTGCTGCGGCGCGGTGAGCGGTTCCCGTTCGACCTGTGGGTGCTGATCGGCAACGTCCGCGCCGCCACGCACGACGGCTGGTACGCGCATCGGTACCTCGACGACCAGGAGGACTTCAACCGCGTGTGGGACGTCGGACCGGCCACGACGCGGATGCGGCGATGCGCGGCGGCCATCCTTGACGAGCTGCGCACGGCCCACCTGGAGGCCGCCGTCGATCTGCACAACAACAGCGGGCAGAACCCGTACTTCGCGATCGTCACCAACGTCGAACCGCAGCACGTCGCGCTTGCCGCGCTCTGCGCCGACACAGTGCTGCACTGGCGGCTGCGGGCGTTCACGTTGATGGAAGCCCTGGCGCCGACGTGCCCGACGGTCGCCGTCGAATGTGGCCTGCCGCACCTGCCGGAGGGCACGGCGTTCGCGTCCGACGTCATCCGCCGGTTCCTCACTGCACCCGGCTTCGACGGTGTGCCCGGACCGGCCACGCAACAGCCGAGGCGGATCGTGCAGACGGAGCTGCGGGTGAGCGTCCGGCCGGAGGTGATGTTCACGTTCGGCGGT
>JACVRX010000016.1 GCA_014534205.1 Jiangellaceae bacterium | reverse complement strand
GTCTCACCCTGCTGCCTTATCTGGACGGCGAACGGACGCCGAACCTGCCCGCGGCTGCAGGGACCTTGTGTGGCATGCGCCGGACGAACACGGTTGCGGCCAACGTCGCCCGCGCCGCCGTCGAAGGACTGCTCTGCGGACTGGCAGACGGCATGGACTCGCTGCGCTCGATCGGCGTGGAACTCCGAGATGTTCTGCTTGTCGGCGGGGGAAGCCAGTCTATGGCTGTACAGCAGCTGGCTGCTCCGATCTTCGGCTTGCCAGTGATACTGCCGGAACCGGCCGAATACGTTGCACGCGGCGCGGCCCGGCAGGCGGCGTGGTCACTGTCCGGCGACAGCGCACCACCGGAGTGGCCGCTCTCGCCTGTGTCCACGCACGAGCCGGCCGACGCCGATACCGGCGCCGACGTGCGCGCTCAGTACAGCCGCCACCGGCAGGCAGTGTTCGGCGTCTGACACGGTTACCAGGCTCGACGTCGAGCGACGACGGCTACTCGAGGTTATCTGGCCGAGCGGATTACCAGCGCGCGTGCACGTGCGCTCGAATGCGCCGGTCGTAGAGCTCGGCGAGCGCGTCGTGCACGTGCGCCGGCAGCGGATCCAAGGCCGCAGCCGCGGCGTTGGCGCGTGCCTGCTCCGGAGTGCGAGCACCCGGGATCACGGTGCTGACGCCGGGCTGGTCGATGATCCACCGCAGGGCGAGCTGAGCGGTCGTTGCCGACCTGGGAACGAGGCGTCGCACCTCCCGCGCAGCGGGCACTCCTGCCTCGAAAGGCACGCCGCTGAACGTCTCCCCGACATCGAAGGCTTCGCCGTGCCGGTTGTAGTTGCGATGGTCGTCTGCGGGGAACGTCGTGTGCTCGTCGTACTTGCCGGAGAGCAGGCCGCTGGCCAGCGGCACCCGCGCGATGATGCCGACGCCGGCGTTCTGCGCGGCGGGCAAGACCTCCTCCAACGGCTTGCGGCGGAACACATTGAGGATGATCTGCACGGTCGCGACAGCCGGGCGAGCGATCGCGGTGAGCGCCTCGTCCACCGTCTCCACCGACACGCCGTACGCGGCGGCGCGTCCTTCCGCGACCAGCGTGTCGAGCGCGTCGTACACCCGCTCGTCGGCGTAGACCGCGGTGGGCGGGCAGTGCAGCTGAATGAGGTCCACGGTGTCCATGCGGAGGTTCCGGCGGCTGCGGTCGACCCAGTTGCGGAAGTTCTCCAACGTGTATGCCTCGGCGACGTGCGGCCGGGCCCGCCGGCCCATCTTCGTGGCGACGGTGACGCCGGCGCCGCCCTCGTGGGCCAGGAACTCCCCGATCAGCGCTTCGCTGCGGCCGTCTCCGTACACGTCGGCGGTGTCCAGGAACGTGACTCCGCCGTCGACCGCGGCGCGCAGGATGGCGAAAGCCTGGTGCTCGTCCAGCTGTCCCCAGTCCGAACCCAGCTGCCAGCAGCCGAGTCCGACGACCGACACCTGACGTCCAATGCGGCCCAGTTCACGAAGTTCCACGCCGACCCTCGCCATGCCGCCTCACCATACTCACGGGCCATCCGGTCCGGTCGTCGCGATTACCGGGCACCGAGGGTTGCGGTGGAAGAGGAGGCCGTCGAGGCTGATGTGGTCGGGGTTCCGTCACCCAACAGGTCTCGGCGCCCCGTCAAACCGACGCCCTCAAGGAGGACCTGACATGACGCCTCAGCCGAAGCCAGAAGACAGGTTCTCGTTCGGTTTGTGGACGGTGGGCTGGACGGCCCGCGACATGTTCGGTGAAGCGACCCGCCCGCCACTCGACCCGGTCGAAGCGGTGCACCGGCTCGCCGAACTCGGCGCCTACGGGATCACGTTCCACGACGACGACCTGGTGCCGTTCGGCAGCTCCGACGGCGACCGGGCGAAGATCATCACCAGCTTCAAGAAAGCTCTCGACGAGACCGGCCTAGTCGTTCCCATGGTGACCACGAACACGTTCTTCCACCCGGTATTCAAAGATGGTGCGTTCACCGCCAACGATCGCTCGGTGCGGCGGTTCGCACTACGCAAGATCCTGCGCAACCTCGATCTCGGCGCGGAACTCGGAGCCCGTACGTTCGTGTTCTGGGGCGGGCGCGAGGGTGCCGAGAGCCATGCCGGGAAGGACGTCCGCGCCGCGCTGGACCGGTACCGCGAAGGCCTCGACCTGCTGGCGCAGTACGTCGAGGACCAGGGCTACGGCCTCCGGTTCGCCATCGAACCGAAGCCGAACGAGCCCCGTGGCGACATCCTGCTGCCCACGGTGGGGCACGCACTGGCGTTCATCGAGACGCTGGAACATCGCGACATGGTCGGCGTGAACCCTGAGGTGGGGCACGAGCAGATGGCCGGCCTCAACTTCGCGCACGGGATCGCGCAGGCCCTCTGGCAGGGCAAACTCTTCCACATCGACCTGAACGGCCAGACCGGACCGAGATTCGACCAGGACCTCATCTTCGGCCACGGTGATCTGCTCAATGCATTTGCCTTGGTGGACCTGCTGGAAAACGGCGGACCGAGCGGTGGCCCGGCCTATGACGGCCCCCGGCATTTCGACTACAAGCCCGCGCGAACAGAAGATCGGGAAGGCGTGTGGGCATCGGCCGCCGCGAATATGGAGACGTACCTCCTGCTCAAGGAAAGAGCCGCGGAGTTCCGTGCCGACCCGGCCGTGCACGAAGCGTTGGAAGCGAGCAAGGTCGCGGAGCTTTCCGTACCGACGTTGACGGACACGGAGAGCTATGCCGACCTGCTGCGGGACCGGTCCGCCTTCGAGGACTTCGGCCCCGACGCCGCCGGGCACCCCGGTTACGGGTACGCCCACCTGAACCAGCTGGCAGTGCGGCACTTGATCGGTGTAGGGAAATGACCGCTTTCCGGGCCGCCAATGGGCCCGAGAGGCTGGCCGAGCGGCCGCTGGGGTACGCGGACGGAAGCGCCGCTCCGGATGAGCACCTGACGGCGATCTCGTTGTGCGCCACGGCCACGCCACCGTCGAGGTGGCTGGGTGAGGCCATGCCGACCACCCTAAAGGTGAAGTTTTCGGCGCGAATGACGCGACGCCACCGCGGGTAGATGGGCGCCATGACACGTGAAGAATCCGTGCCGGGGGTGCAGGCCGAGCGACCCACAGAGATCCCCAAGCGTGGGTGGTTCCAGATACTCAAGCGGGCCTGGAAAGAGGCCAAGAGGGACAGCGTGCCGCTGCTCGCAGCGGGGGTGGCGTTCTTCGCGTTCCTTGCTTTGGTCCCGACTCTGATCGCGCTGGTCCTCATCTACGGGCTGATCAGCGATCCAGAGGACGTCACCCGGCAGATCGAGTCGTTTGGCGAGGCGCTGCCGAGCGAAGCCGAGGAGCTCCTGTCCAGTCAGATGGAGTCGCTGGCCGCCACGTCGAGTGGGGCGCTGGGAATCGGTGTGCTCGTCTCGTTGGCGCTCGCACTGTGGAGCGCCTCCGGGGGCACTGGGAACCTCATCACCGCGGTGAACGTGGCGTACGACGAGGAAATCAAGCGCGGCTTCATCAAGACCAGGCTGCTGGCACTCGGGATGACGATCGCGGCGATCATCTTCGTGGCTGTGGCGGTTGCGCTGGTCGCGGCGATTCCAGTCCTCGTCGACACGTTGAACCTGCCCAGATGGGTCGAGGTTCTGATCGGGATCGGCCGCTGGGTCGGCTTGGTCGTGGCGGTGATGGTGGCCCTTGCGCTCCTGTACCGGTGGGCACCGGACCGGGATTCGCCGAAGATGCGATGGGTATCGCTGGGCGCGATCGTCGCCACGGTGCTCTGGGTCGTCGCGTCCGTCGGGTTCTCACTCTACGTGGACAACTTCGGGTCGTACGGGAAGACGTACGGCACACTGGCCGGCGTCGTCGTGCTGCTGCTGTGGTTGTGGATCAGCGCCTACGCAACACTGCTCGGCGCGGAGATCAACGCGGAGACCGAGCAACAGACGATCAAGGACACCACCAAGGGTGCGCCTGAGCCGCTCGGTGAGCGTGGTGCGGTGAAGGCGGACTCGGTTCCGGACGGCCCGCACGACACCCGGTAGTTACGACGTTCTGATTTGCCGCGGTGGCCTTGGGGTAAAGGGCAGCCTCGGACCTTGCACCCTACCTGGAGGACTCGATGGGCGACGTCGTCGACATGATCATGGCGGATCACCGGGAGGTTGAGCGGCTGTTCGACAAGCTCGCGAGGGATCCTGGGACGCGGGCGCTGAACGTGCCGGTTCTCTCGGCGTTGCTGGTCGCGCACAGCCGGGCCGAGGAGGCTGAGGTCTACCCCGTCGCCCGGGAGGAGGCCGGAGCGGCCGACGAGGTGGCGCACAGTCAGGAGGAGCACTTGCAGGCCGAGCAGATCCTGCAGCGGCTGCAGGCGACCGACCCGATGAGCGACGAGTTCGAGACGGTGCTGCAGGAACTCGTCGAAGCCGTGACGCATCACGTCGAGGAGGAGGAGTTCAACGTGCTGCCGGCCATGCGGAGCCAGTTGGCAGATCCTCGGCGGGAGCAGCTCGGCGGGGCGTTCGCCGCGAGCCGAGAGCAGCACCTTGGTCAGGTGCCGGGGGCGGTGACCAAGGAGCAGTTGATGCAAATGGCCGAAAACGTCGGCATGGCTGGCGCCAGTTCCATGTCCAAAACCGAGCTCGAGACGGAGCTACGAAGGCAAGCGGAACAAGCCGAATAACCGCACAACGGCCACCCGCAGCGGTCGCGTAGCCGTTCTGGAATGACCACGTACACCACCCCTGTAGGTACATCACCAGGCTTGCAGGCCTGGTGATGTACGGACAGGCATGGTGTACGTGGTCATTCCGACGCAGTAACGGCCCCTACGCTGGGTGGGTGAGCGAGGAGGTGAGCGCCGAGCGGGTGGAACGCGACCTGCTCATGGTGGGCGCCGGTCCCGTCGGGCTCTATGCCGCCTATTACGCCGGCTTCCGGGGGCTGAGCTCGGCGTTGGTCGACTCGCTGCCCGAGCCGGGTGGACAGATCACCGCCATGTACCCGGAGAAGGCGATCTACGACGTCGCCGGCTTTCCGTCGGTCAAGGGCCGCGACCTGGTGGACGCGCTGGTGGAGCAGGCCGCTCCGTTCACGCCGACGTACTTGCTCGATCAGGAGGCACAACAACTCAGCCGGCCGTCGGACGGCCGGCTCGAGGTCCGTACCGCCGCCGGCACGGTGATTTCCTGCCGGGCCGTGATCGTTACCGGCGGCATTGGCACGTTCACGCCGCGCCCGCTGCCCGCGGGGGCCGATTGGGTCGGCCGCGGCCTGCACTTTTTCGTGCCTCGGCTCACCGCGCACGCCGGCCAGGACGTGGTGATCGTCGGCGGTGGGGACAGCGCCTGCGACTGGGTGCTGTCACTCGAGGGCATCGCAAAGTCGATCACGCTGGTCCACCGGCGGGCGAAGTTCCGGGCGCACCCACACACCGTGGAGCTGGTCCGCAAGTCCACCGCCGAGATCATCACCGACGCTCAAGTAAGCAAGATCCTCGGCGGCGACATGGTGGAGGCGGTCGAGATCTCGCTGGCGGACGGCACGGCGGTCACCCGTCCGGCGCAGGCTGTCATCGCGGCGCTGGGCTTCGTCGCCAATCTCGGACCGCTGACCACGTGGGGTGTCGAGGTCGTCGGCCATCGCTACATCCCGGTTGCAACGACCATGGCTACCAACGTGTCCGGCATCTTCGCCGCCGGCGACATCACCGACTACCCCGGCAAGGTGCGGCTGCTTTCCGTCGGCTTCGGCGAGGCGGCGATCGCCGTCAACAACGCCGCCGTACTGATCGACCCGGAGGCCAGCCTGTTCCCGGGGCACTCGTCGAACCTCCCCTAGCGCCGATCCGCAGCTTTGCCACCCTCGCGTGCCGGGCCCACTAGGCATACCCGGGGTGGTGTACGTGGTCACTCCAGGGAGCTCCGGCGGGCGATCTGTCGGTCTCGGCCAGGCCGTGGCAGGCGAAATCTCCGGATACGCCGACAACAACAGCTTTCCCGTTGATCTTGACGCCGCTAGCCTGTCGACGCCCGTCGGACCGCGACCGCCATGACGCAGGTGTCCCGCGACCCCACCAAGTCGATCTTCGCCACCAGAAACGTCCGACCGCTGCTCCAGGAGCCACGAGTCCGGGCCCGAGCTGAAACACGTAGTCAGCGCGTCGCAGCCGACCGCGACACTCTCCATCGGCGTGCTGATCTGCGTGTTCTACCGCTACGCAACTCCCGGATCCGCACCCCGCACGCGAGTACGGCGTCCTGCCGGCCGAGCCGGCCGATCCGACGCACGGCACGAGTGAGTCACCGTTGCGTATTGGTAGTGCACTGCAGTTGCGAGGGAGCGCAGAGCTGCGAGGGTCGGGTCAGCCGGAACCGGCAAGATCTGGCGTCGAGCGGATGTTCTGTAGCCGCAGCTGGCCCCGAGCCACCAGCCGGCCGTCCTGATCCCAGATCTGCACGGCCCACAGCTGCTGGCTGCGACCCCGGTGTACCGGCAGCGCCTCGGCGTGCAACTCACCGGAACGGACCGCTCGTAGAAAGTCCGTTTGGTTTGCGACCCCAACGACATGCCCGTCGTCGCCCAGCCACACGGCTCCTGCGACGCTGGCCAACGTCTCGACGATCGAGCAGTGCACCCCGCCGTGCAGGATCCCGAACGGCTGGTGCAGCTCCGGCCGCACGGTGAGACGCGCGGTCACCCGATCTGCGGTGACCTCGTCGAACTCGAGGCCGAGCAGCTTGATGAAGTTGTCCGTCACCACGACTGGGGGCGGCTGACCCTCCGTAGTGGACACGGTGCGCCAGCCTATGAGTTGCCCCGCACGCGTGGCCCGCCGGCGGGCTGGTGACCTGACACTACAATCAGCCCGGTCGCCCGTGCGGGCGTCTCTGCCGATTCAGCGCGAGCAAAGGATGCGTGTCCCGTGCCGACTGGCGTGCTCGCGCAGTCCGACACCGACGGCCTCACCGGCGTCTCCGGCATGGCGGCCGACGTGATCGCCATGCTCGGCGAGATCGGCGTCGGAGTGTTGACGTTCGTCGAGACCGTGTTCCCGCCGGTGCCGAGCGAGTTGATCCTGCCGCTGTCCGGTTACCTGGCCGAGCGTGGTCGAATGAACGTGGTGCTGGTCATCGCGGCGGCGACGACCGGTGCCGTACTCGGGGCGCTGGTGCTCTACGGTCTGGCCCGAGCTTTCGGGGAAGAGCGGGCCCGGCGCTGGCTGTCCCGGCTGCCGTTGGTCGACGAATCCGATTTCGATCAGGCGTCGGCCTGGTTCCACCGCTACGGCCCAGGGGTGGTGTTTTTCGGTCGGCTGGTGCCCATAGTCCGCAGCCTGGTGTCACTGCCCGCCGGGGCGCAGCGGATGCCGCTGCTCCCGTTCGTCGTCCTGACGGCTGCGGGCAGTGCACTGTGGAACGGCGCACTGGTCAGCGCGGGGTACGCGCTCGGCACCCAGTACGAGCGGGTCGAGAAGTACCTGGGTTATCTGGATTACGTCGTTTTCGCCGCGCTGGCGGCGGTCGTGGGCTGGTTCGTGTTCCGTAAGCTGCGGGCACGGCGGGACACGTCGGTGAGTTGAACCGGCCGGAGCAACTACTCGCGCGCTCCGCGCACGCTGATCGGCTCCGGCGCCCGCACGCCCGGCAGGCTGGCCAACACGTCGAGCATGTGCAGCAACCGGCCGAGTTCGGTCCGGTGAAACGGCGGGCCGTCCTCGCGGGCGACATTCAGCATGAGATCGCCCGGTAGGGGCGCGCGTGCGTACTTGGCCCCCTTGGTGACCGCGATGACGCGGGTCGGCACCCCTCCGGCAACCGGGTGCGAGCCGGAGCGTCCGGACTGGCGAGAAGCACCCCTCCTTCCGGTTCGGTGACACACGCCCAGCTGGCCGCGAGCACCACTGGTGTCGCGTCCATGAGCGTCGACAGAGCCCGCTCCGGTGCGATCACCATCGCGGACATCACGCCCAACTCTGGCATCGCTTCGGGCGTGTACCGGGCTGACCACAAACCGACCGGGCGCACCCCGGGTATCGATGGCAGTGCCGAGAGCAGCCGGTCCCGAGGCTGACCCCGCCACTCCAGCGTGATGTCGTCCAGCGCCCGGCCGGCGTCTCGCTCGAGGACGTAGATCTGCGCGACGTCGGCGCCGAGCACGCCGAGCGTCCAGGTGACTCGGCCGAGCGAGCCCGGCTGGTCCGGGAGCTCTATCCGCAGTCGTAACAATATGAGCGCCCCTTCGCCTCCCGGGTCTCGGCAGCAGGCCGCGGCCGAAACGACCGCCACTTCACCGTGACGCGCCGATGTTGCGCGGCCGTTACCGGTGTGCTTCGAACCGGTCAATCCGCGGAATGCGTTGTGCTGCCTGCTAGATGGACTGCTCGACCGACCTGGACCGCCGGTGCCGACCCGGTGGGTGAGCTGTGCCGGGGGTGTGGGCAGCCGCGGCTGGTCGTGGCGGGGCCGGCGGGGCGACGTCCGACCGCGCGGAGTTGGCGTCGATCGGCTGTCCGTTGGACGCGCCGTTCGCAATGAGTGGCACCGGGCGGCGGGCCCGGCGGCCGCTGGAATCGGCCCGGTCGCGGGCCGGCGTGTCGATCCACTCCACCGTGACGTCGTCCGGCTCCCGGTGAACGGACAGCAGGTCGTCGAGCGAGGTCCAGATGCTCGTCGACGGATGCTCCGTGCACCAGCGCACCGCCACGTGCCCGTCAGCGAACGCGATCCCGTAGGCGACCACTCCCATGCTCAAGACGCCGGTGTAGTCCACCTGGCGAAGCAGCGCGAATCTACGCGGCAGGCCCGTCACGGACCCCCCTGGGTGGCCACGCATGCTGGGGGAATCACCAGCTCATCCTGCTGGAGCCGCGACCATGTGTCACGGCTCCACGCCATGGCGCAGCCGCGCGGAATCCGAACGCTAGCCACTGCGGGCGTCACACAGCTGGTCGAGGCGGGCCTGTAGCGCCAGATCCGCCTTCAACTCGACGTAGACGTCACTCTTGACGCCTTGCATCCGCAGCCACGCGGGAAAGACGAACCGCTTCTTGTCTTCGCTTCGGGCGTGTGGTTCGCAGCGCGTCGGCGCCGCTTGGACCGGGACGGACACCGCGCTCTGACCGGGGTCGAGGGTGGCAAGTGGCGGCACTCGCCGTATCGGCTGGAACCCGACCGTAGCGCTGCCGTTGACTTGCCGGAGCGTTACTGCCGGGCCGTCACCCACCCGCGTCAGATCGATGGTGCCGCGCATCGCGGTCCCGGTGGAGTCGAGCACCCACTCCGGGCCGAGGCCGACCGTCACGACCTCGGCGAGCTGCTCGCGCAGGCATGTACCGGTGAGCATGCGGCCCAAGACGTTCTGGTCGTCGATTACGTCGACCTCGACCGGCCGCCCGTCGACGGTGAGCTCGGCTGTCGCGCGGCCGGGCGTTGGCGTTCCCGCCGCACAGGTCGGTTCGACCGTCGGCAGCCGGAAGTCGACCAGTTGGTGCGGCCGCAAGGCGGCGTCGTTCTCGCTGCGCGTGTTCGGGAATGGGTCCACGTGCAGTACCAGGTCGCGGACGTGCACCCGCGCGGTCCCCTCGTTGGTGAGCTGGATCCGGATGTTCCCCGTGGACTGGTCGAGCCGCGACTGGCGAAGCTGCGCTGTCAGGTTCGCCGGCACTCCGGCGGTATCCGGCGTGCTCGCGCAGCCGATGCAGGCGGCGAGGACGGCCAGCGCTGCGGCGGCGAACCGGATGGCTGCCGGAGGTCGACGTGCGCTCGGGCGCATGGCCGAACGATAGGTCGCTTGAGCCGGGTCCGGGGGCTCGTCTACCCTGCCCCGCTACCCACCTCGACTGCTGCCAGGAGACGCGATGGAAGACGACGTGGACGCGATGGTTGCCGAGGCGGTGCGCTCGGTGCGGGACCGATTCGGTGCCGACGGGCTGCGCGACCTGGTCGCGTTGGCCCGCGCGGAGATCGATCGCAGCGAACGCGCCGTTGACGGGCGGCTGGATGAACTGGCCGAGCCCACCGCCGCCCCGGCCGAGACGCTGGACTCCGCCGACACCCAGGCGTGGATCGCCTACACCGAGAGCAATCCAGAGCCGGCCAACGACGAGTGACGCCGGCGCGCGGGTCGCCACAAACGTCGCCTCAGGCCGCGCGCAGGCTGTCCAGGAACTCGCGGGCCCAGCGGGCCACGTCGTGTGTCACCACATGGTTGCGCATGCGGCGCATCCGTTCCGCGGCCTCGTCCGGGGGTATCTGCATCGCCTGGATCAGCGTTTGCTTCAACCCGTCAATATCGTGCGGGTTGACCAGGAAGGCTGCATCCAGCTCGTCGGCGGCGCCTGCGAACTCGGAGAGCACGAGTGCCCCACGCAGGTCGATGCGGGCGGCGACGTACTCCTTCGCGACCAAGTTCATCCCGTCCCGCAGCGGGGTGACCACCATCACGTCGGCCGCGCGCAACAGCGCAACCAGCTCCGGCCGGTCGTACGACGCATGCAGGTAGTGCACGGCCGGCGCGCCGATGCGGCCGTACTCGCCGTTGATCCGGCCCACCTGTAACTCGATCTCGTCCCGAAGCGTCTGGTACGCCTCGACTCGCTCCCGGCTCGGCGTCGCGACCTGCACCAAAACCGCGTCGTCCGGGTTCACCTCGCCCTCGGCGAGCAGCTCGCCCCAGGCCTTGAGCCGGTGCCCGATGCCTTTCGTGTAGTCGAGCCGGTCGAGCCCGAGCAGCAGGTGCTCGGGAGAGCCGAGCTCCGTACGGATCGTCTCGCTTCGGGTGATCACGGCCGGGTCGCCCGCCAGCCGCGCGATCTCGGCGACCTCGATCGCAATAGGGAACGCGCTGGCGCGCACCTTGCGGCCGTCCTCCACCTCGATGTTGTCATCGGCCGCGACGGCGTCCGCATAGCGCGTGCAGAGCGCGACCAAGTTGCCGACCGCGCCGCGGCGCTGGAACCCGACGAGATCGGCGCCCAGCAGCCCGCTGAGGATCTGCCGCCGCCACGGCAGCTGCGCGAACAGCTCAGCAGGCGGGAACGGGATGTGGAGGAAGAACCCGATCTTCAGGTCTGGCCGCAGCTGGCGCAGGATCCGCGGGACCAGTTGCAGCTGGTAGTCCTGGACGAAGACCACCGCCCCCTCGTCCGCGACGCCGGCGGTTGCCCGGGCGAACCGGTTGTTGACCCGGCGGTACACGTCCCACCACTGGCGGTGGTAGACCGGCGGCACGATCACGTCGTGGTAGAGCGGCCACAGGGTCGCGTTGCAGAAGCCCTCATAGAAGTCCTGGATCTCGTCCGCCGTCAGCGGGACCGGGACCAGGTCCATTCCCTCGGTATTGAACGGCTCGGGGGCGTCGTCCGCGCCGCCGGTCCAGCCGACCCAGGCACCCTCGTACGCGCGCATCACCGGCGCCAGCGCGGTCACCAGCCCGCCGGGGCTGCGCCGCCAACTGCTCTGACCAGTTGGGTCGGTCACCCGGTCGACCGGAAGCCGGTTGGCGACGACGACGAAGCTGTTGGTGCCCTTGCGCGCCACGGGGCCTCCCTGTGTGCGTTCACGGTAACCAAAGACGCTCGGCTCACCCGATGCCGGACAGGCGGTCCCTGGAGACCGGCCTGTCGGTGCCCGCCCCGCGGCGGCGAGTCCCTACGATGCGCGCATGGACGCCGCACCGGCCGCACCGGAGCCCCGTCAACCCCCGCCGAGCCATCCCGGTGAGCTCACCGACCGCGACCGCGCAGTCCTGGACTTCGAGCGGCAGTGGTGGCGGTACGCCGGCGCCAAGGAACAGGCGGTCCGCAACCTCTTCGGAATGTCGGCCACCCGCTACTACCAGGTGGTCAACGCCCTGATCGACCGTCCCGAGGCGCTCGCCCACGACCCGATGCTGGTGAAGCGGCTGCGCCGGCTGCGCTCTCAGCGCCAGCGCGACCGCGCCACCCGCCGGCTGGGTGACGACGGCTAGGCCGCCCGCAGCTCACGTTGATCATGGCGAACTGGTCGCGGTGTGATCTCCACAGGCCGCCGTTTCCGTGATCAACGCCGCAGTGCGGCGCGGAGCGCCTCGCTGAGCGGCGCCGGCTGGTGGCGTAGCCTGCTGTTCCCGTGACCTTCCGCGAGCGGGTCGACCAGGTCTGGCCGTCGGCGGTGGCCCTGCTCGGGACGGTCGCCGTCGTGGCCGGGCTGCTCGCGGTGTTCGGCACCGGTGGGCAGCCGACCGGCGGGGACGACATCACGGCCGCAGGCACCGGGTCACCGTCCCCGACCACGTTGCCGCGGACCACCGAGCCAACCCCTACGCCGGCGCCGGCCGAGCTGCGCGAAGAGGTCGGCATCCTGAACGCCACCGACACCGACGGCCTTGCCGAGTCGGCCCGGGAACGGCTGGAAGCGGGCGGCTGGGAAGTTCCGGCGACGGACGGCTACAGCGGCGAAATAGCCGCAACCACGGTTTTCTACCCGAATGGCATGAAGGAGTCGGCGGAGGCGCTGGCCGCCCAGTTCCTGGAGATCAGGCAGGTCCGGCCGACGATCCCCGGCTTGACGACCAGCCGGCTGGTGTTGATCCTCGCCGATGACTTCCCGGGCGCCGCGGAGGCGACCGGGTGAGCGGGCTGCCGGTGCCACGCACGTCCAGCGGCCGGAGAGCGCTCGACGCCGTGCTGGCGGCGCCAGCACGGACGCTGGTCGCCCTCGATTACGACGGGACGCTGGCACCCATCGTCGAGCGGCCCGAGGATGCGGTGGCCGCACCTGGAGCCGCCGACGCGTTACGTGCCCTTGCGCCGCTCGTCGGGCTAGTTGCAGTCATCACTGGCCGGCCGGCCGCAGACGCGGTCCGGCTGGGCGGGTTTGCCGACGTGCCCAGCCTGGTCGTCCTCGGGCACTACGGTCTGGAGCGGTGGAGCGGCGGTGAGATCACCACGCCTACAACGCATTCCGCGGTCCCCCATGCTCGGGTGGCGGCCGCGATGATCGTCGCCGGTGCTCCTTCCGGTGTTTGGCTGGAGGACAAGGGTCACTCGGTGGCCATCCACACCAGGGGGGCTGCCGAGCCGGCAGCTGCCCTGGAGACGGTTCGCCGGCCGGTCGAGCAGCTCGCGAAAACCACCGGCCTGCTCGTAACGCCGGGCAAGTTCGTCCTGGAGCTGCGGCCCCCCGGCACGGACAAGGGCGGCACGCTGCGCGCCGTGGTCGCGGAAACCGGTCCCGCCGCCGTGGTGTTCGCAGGCGACGACCTCGGCGACCTGGCCGCGGTCGGTGCGCTGCGGGAGTTGCCCGTGCCCGGCCTCGTAATCTGCAGCGACTCGGCGGAGACACCGGCTGCGCTCCGGGACGACGCGGATTTGGTGGTCGCGGGCGCTGCTGGCGTCGTCGAATGGCTGATGTCGCTCGCCGCGAAGATCGGCGGGTGACCCCTTCCGGTTCCCGGCGGGTGCTGCCAGTCTGTAGCGCCATGTGTTACGGAGACGACGCGCTGCCTCCCCCGCCGCCTATGGGCGGCGCGATCGGAGACCACGGAGAGCTGTTTCTGCTGTCCGCCGACGGGACCGAGTTCATCACGTACTACGCGTACCCCGGTGTCCGGCGCGCCCGCTCCGCCGTCGTCGTGATGCCAGACGCGCGCGGGCTGCACCGCTTCTACCAGGAACTGGCCGAGCGGTTCGCCTCGGTGGGGCTGCTCTCGATCGCGATCGACTACTACGGGCGGACCACCGAGAAGGGCTCGTCCCGAGACGAAGGATTCCCCTACCGCCAGCACCTGGACCAGCTGCTTCCGGAGCACGTCACGATGGAGGTCGCAGCGGCCGTCGGGTGGTTGCGCAGCGACCCGGACCACGACGTCGAGTCCGTGTTCACGGTGGGCTTTTGCCGTGGGGGCTCCTACTCGTGGCGGCAGTCCGCCGCTCCGGACGGGCTCACCGGCTGCATCGGGTTCTACGGCAACCCCGGCCTCGCCAGCGACGTCATCCCCCGGATGCGGGCACCACTGCTGCTGCTTGCCGCCGGCCAGGACCGGATCCCGGTGTCGGACCTCGAGCAGTTCGCCGATCAGGTGCGCGCGGCCGGCCCGGAGGCCGAGCTCTACGTGTATCCGAACGCACCGCACAGCTTCTTCGACCGGCAGTCCGGGCAGTTTCAGCAGGAGTGCGACGACGCCTGGCGCCGGATGCTCGGCTTCATCGACCGGCACAGCGTGGAGCGCATCGGGATCTGACCTCGGCCCAGCTCATCGGCCCAGCTCAGCCGAGCGGTCGCCACGTCCAGGTCATCGTGGCGACGAGCGGGTGCTCCGCCGCGACGATCGCCGGCTCCAGGTTGAGCGCATCCGGCGGACCGGTCTGCGGTTCGACGCACACGGCCTCGGCCAGCTCGTCGAACACGACGACGTAGCGCGTGTCGGCGGAGACCTCCAGGCGCACGGCGTCGGCCCAGTTGAGGACGACCGGCCAGCGGACCTCGTCGAAGCAGTCGTCCCAGGGTCCGGGCGGGACGTCGGCCCGGGTACCGGTCGGGATGCCGTCGTCGTCGCGGGTCAGGATGGATGACGCCGAGAAGCCCAGCTCGACGGACGCTCCACGGGAGAGCCGGCGACGGAACCATGGATGCCATCCAGCGGCCGCCGGAAACGGCTGGCCGTCGGTGTGGATGCTGACCTCGAACGCCGCCGTACGCTCGCCCAGGGTGATGCTCTGCCGCACCGCTCCGGGCCACGGCCACGGTTCGTGCAGCGGGCACTCGAGCGCGGCCCGGTCCGCCGACGAGTCGACGACCGACCACTGCTGGTCGAGAACCGTGCCGTGGATGGCGTGCGGCGGGTTGCGGTCGGTCGGCAGCTCGTAGGTTGCGCCGTCGAAGCCGAACCGGCCGCGGCGGATCCGGCCGGCCCACGGTGCCATGACGAAGCTTCCCCAGCGGGTCGGCTTCTCGCCGGTGTGGGCCAGCAACTCCAGGTCGTCGACACTGAGCTGAGCCACCCGGCCACCCGCGGCCGGGTCGAGCGTCAGCCGGGCGTCGCCTGCCATGAGTGTGATCATCGGAACCTCTCTGCGCCGGTGCGGCGTCGCACGATCCGCCGCGGCGGACGCTCCTCGTACCCGCCGTCGGCCAGCCCAGCACGGCGCTCGAAGATGTTGCGCGACGCCGGATCGCCGGTGCGGATCCAGGACCAGCCCGCTGCCAGCCCGTAGAGCGGCCACATCACCGGCCCGACGCACAACGCGTATTGGCTGGCATGCCGGGACTCGTGCGCCAGCAGCCGTGGACGACGTAGAAGCACCGACTCGTCATCACGGAACAGCAGCACGTTGCCGACGGTGAGCGCGAAGTTGCGCTGCGGCAGCAGTCGAAACCCGTAGCCGAGCAGCAGCCCGTCCGGGCCGCGGGTCACCTTCGCCCCGCCCAGCCGCGCGATGGCCAAGCCGAGCGGCGTCGACAGGTTGACCAGGTTGACGACCTGACGGGCGCGCTGGGCCGGCGTCACGGCGGCCACCGTACCGGGCGTCCTCGCCGGCCAAGTCCGCAATTGTGCGCCCGGTTTGTCGGTTCCCGCGCAGAGTCGGCTGACGAAGAAGCACTCTGTCCGTCATTTAGACGACCGTCTCGGATAATGGACGAACCGGTTTGCGCGCGACCACGAGTGCGTAGGGTTTGTCGGCAGGAACTCATCCAGAGGGGCAGAGGGACCGGCCCGACGAAGCCCCGGCAACCCACCCGGTTCACCCGGGTCAAGGTGCCAATTCCGGCCCGTGATCCGTGGATCAACGGGGAAGATGAGGAGGATCGTTGTCCGTCACCACTGCCCCGGTGCCCAGCTCCGTCGCGCCCGATCTGGGAGCCGCAACCCACCTGTCATGTCGTGAGTGCGGAGTCACGGCACCGCTCGGCCCGTTCTATGCGTGTGTCGAGTGCTTCGGCCCGGTGGAAGTGGCCTACGACTATCGCCGCGTCACCCGTGACCGCATCGAGTCCGGGCCGGCGAACATCTGGCGTTACCGCGATCTGCTGCCCGTGCCAGTCGACGTCGCGGAGACCCCGAACACCGAACCGGGCTGGACTCGGCTACTGCGCGCCGACCGGCTCGCCGCCGAACTCGGCGTACGCCGGCTCTGGGTCAAGGACGACTCCGGCAATCCCACTCATTCGTTCAAGGACCGGGTTGTCGCTGTCGCCTTGGCGGCCGCCCGCCAGCTGGGCTTCGCCGTGCTCGCCTGCCCGTCGACGGGCAATCTGGCGAACGCCGTCTCCGCCGCGGCTGCGCGCGCCGGGATCCGCTCCTTCGTGTTCGTCCCCCGCGACCTGGAGCCACCGAAGATCGTGACCACGGCGGTCTACGGCACGACGTTGGTCGCCGTCGACGGCACGTACGACGACATCAACCGGCTCGCGTCCGAGCTCGCCGGTCAGCACGAGGACTGGGCGTTCGTGAACGTCAACGTGCGGCCCTACTACGGCGAGGGCTCCAAGACGCTGGGTTACGAGGTGGCCGAGCAGCTGGGCTGGCGGATGCCGCGACAAGTCGTCATTCCGGTCGCCAGCGGTGCTCAGCTGGTCAAGGTCGACAAGGCGTTCAGGGAACTGGTCGCGCTCGGGCTGGTCGACGGTGAGCCACCGCGGGTCTTCGGTGCCCAAGCGACCGGCTGTTCCCCGGTGGCCGCCGCGTTCAAGGCAGGGCACGATGTCGTGCGGCCGGTGCGGCCGGACACGATCGCAAAGTCGCTGGCGATCGGGAACCCGGCCGACGGTCCCTACGTCCTGGACGTAACGCGACGGACCGGTGGCGCGGTCGAGGACGTCACCGACGAGGAGATCGTCGACGGCATCCGGCTGCTCGCCCGGACCGAGGGCATCTTCGCGGAGACGGCGGGCGGCGTGACCGTAGCCGTGCTGGCGAAGCTGTGCAGCGAGGGCCTGCTCGACCCGGACGCGGAGACCGTCGTCTTCAACACCGGCGACGGTCTCAAGACCCTCGATGCCGTCTCGTCTGTCGTCGGGCCGGTGGGCACGATCGCACCGACGACCGACGCGTTCCACGCACTGGGGGTAAGGGCGTGATGACGACGGTGTCCGTCCGAGTTCCCACAATTCTCCGTACCTACACCGGCGGCCAGTCCGACGTGTCGGTGTCGCTGGACGACGGCGCGACGCTGGTCGACGTGGTCGCCGCGCTCGACGCCAGCTATCCCGGCATCGGCCAGCGAGTCCTCGACGACGCCGGGAAGATCCGGCGGTTCGTCAACGTCTACGTGAACGACGACGACGTGCGGTTCGCGTCGGGTCTGCAGACCCCAACACCGGATGGGTCCAAGGTCTCGGTGATCCCCGCGGTCGCCGGCGGCTGATACGCGGGCAGCGCCGGGCAGCGGCCGCTGGCACCGTGTATGGTCATCCCTGGTCGACGCTAGACCCCCCTCGGGGGGCGGTGAAGCAGTACGACCCGGGCCTGAAAGCGGGTCCGACACCCGCCCCGCGCGAGGAGAGGACATGGCACAGGGCACCGTGAAGTGGTTCAACTCCGAGAAGGGCTACGGCTTCATCGCCGTCGACGGAGGGCAGGACCTCTTCGTTCACTACACGGCCATCCAGATGGAGGGCTACCGCAGCCTCGAGGACGGCCAGCGCGTCGAGTTCGAGGTAGGCCAGGGACCGAAGGGTCCGCAGGCGGAGCAGGTCCGCCTGGTCTCCTGAGAGCGTCAGCAGTTAGCCCGGTCCTGAATCAGGGCCGGGCCGACACGTTCCTCGATGACCTTTATCTCGTGGAAGCTGGTTCGGCGCCTCGGCCGTACTAATCGCCGGCGTCGTCGTCGGCCGGAGCGATGTGCACCGGGGTGACGAGCCGGCGGCCGTGGCCCACCCCGCGCAACGGGCCCGTCAACCGGACGGTCGCGCGGCAGGGAAGGTCGGCCGCCGACGTGCCGACGAGTACCTCAACGTCGCCCGGCTCGACGATGCGTTCGAGTTCGCGGCCAGTGAACGCGGTCCGGTCGGCGTTCACGTCGAACCGCACAAGCATGTCCTGGCCGGGCTCCAGCCGGACCCGGGCGAAGCCGGCAAGTTGCCGCACTGGACGCGTCACCTGAGCGAGAACGTCGTGTAAGTAGAGCTGGACGACCTCGTCGCCCGCTCTGGGGCCGGTGTTACGAACGCGGACGGAAACCGTGAACTCCCCGTCGGTAGGCACATCGGTACTGCTCAACCGCAGGTCGTCCACCGTGAAGGTCGTGTACGAGGCGCCGTGGCCGAACGGGAACAGCGCCGTGGGGTCGATGCTGCTGATGCCGGCGCTGTCGGTGCCGAGCGGTGGCTGGAGATACGTGCTCGGCTGCCCGCCGGTACGCCGTGGGATCTGCACGGGCAGCTTGCCGCCGGGCTGAATCCGGCCAGAGAGGACTCCGGCGATGGCCGCCCCTCCCTCCTCCCCGGGCATGAAGGCCTGAACGAGGCCGGCGGCCCGGCCGTACACGAAGCCGAGGGCGTAAGGGCGGCCAGAAACGACGACCACGACCACCGGGGTATCGGTTGCCAGCAGTTCGGCAAGCAGATCCGCCTGCACCCCAGGCAGCCGGAGGTCCTCGGCGTCGCAGCCTTCGCCAGACGTCCCGTGCCCGAACAAACCCGCCAGGTCTCCCACCATGGCCACGCACACGTCTGCCTCCTGAGCCGCTGAGACCGCGGGCGCGAAACCAGACCGGTCCTCGCCCCTGACCTGGCAGCCCGCCTCGTGGTGGACCTGGACATCGGGCAATTCTGCCCGCAACGCGTCGAGCGCCGTCTGCACCTCGACGCCCAGCCCGAGGCCGGGGTGGCGTGGCAGCACATGATTGGGGAAGGCATAGCAACCCATGAACGTGCGGGGGTCAGCTGCGCACGGGCCCACTACGGCTACCCGGTACAGAGCCGGCCTACCGTCGCCCACCAGCGGCAGCGCCGTGCCGGCGTCGAGGAGGACGACCGACCGCTCGGCCATCTCCCGAGCGAGGGCACGGTTGGCCGGAGAATCGAGGTCGGTCGCGGCGGCGTCGGCGACGGACCCTTCCGGCGTCCAGTCCGGGTCGAGCAGCCCGAGCTGCACCTTCTGGGTGAGCAGTCGTCGGGCGGCCCGGTCCACCAAGGCCTCCGGCAGCTCGCCGCGCCGCACACGCTCCACCAGCCCGGCGCCGAAGCCCAACGTGTCCGGCAGCTCGACGTCAATGCCGGCAGCAAGTGCCTGCGCGCCGGCCTCGTCGCTGTCCGCGGCGACCCGGTGCATCATCGCGAGGAACGCCACCGCCCAGTAGTCCGACACAACGGTGCCCGCGAATCCCCAATCCGTGCGCAGCACGTCGGTCAACAACCAGCGGTCTACGGCTGCTGGGACGCCGTCTACGTCGGCGTAAGAGTTCATCATCGAGCCAGCCCCTGCGACCGCCACGGCTGTCTCGAACGGCGGCAGGATGACGTCCATCAGCTCCCGGCGGCCCATCGGCGCCGGCGCGTGGTTGCGCGCCCCGCGTGAGCCGGAGTACCCGGCGAAGTGCTTGAGAGTCGCGATGACGCCGGCGCTCTGCAGCCCCCGCACGTAGGCGGCGCCGAGCGTCGCAACGAGGTAGGGATCCTCCCCCATCGTCTCCTCGACCCGGCCCCAGCGGTAGTCCCGGACGACGTCGAGCACCGGCGACAGGCCCTGGTGGACGCCGAGGTCGGCCATGTCGCGTCCGATTGCGGCAGCCATCCGTTCGACGAGGTCGGGATCGAAGGTCGCGGCCCAGGCTATTGCCGCGGGGTAGACCGTCGCGCCGAACGTCGTGAAGCCGGTGAGGCATTCCTCATGGATGAGGGCGGGAATCCGTAGCCGGGAATTCTCCGTGACGACGTGCTGCTGCCGTACCAGCTCGGCCGCGCCCTCCACGGCGGTCACCGGCACGCTGCCGTAGACACGGGTGAGGTGCCCGAGGCCGTACCGGCTGGCCTCCCCCAGGGACACGGTTCCCGACGCGGCGAAGACGTCCTGCATCGGGGCGACGTTGACGCTTGCGTCGTGGCCGGCGGCCAAGCCTGGGTCCGGTTCGACGGACGACCCGGCCTCCTGCATGTCGTTGCGGACCCAGCGGCTGCCGAGCTGCCCCACCTTCTCCTCGAGTGTCATTTGCTCCAGGAGAAGCTCAACGCGGTCGGCAACCGAAAGTGTGGTGTCGAACCACGGCGGTGCTCCTTGGTCCGCCGTGCCGGTCGCGTCGAATGTCGTCACGACGGCTCCTTTTCGCAAGAGTGACGATTTACACACCCTTGCCCGAAACCTACGTTGGTCGCAGTCACCGTCGAAAGTGCCGCCATTGCGGTATCGAGGCACCAGGGTGCTGTGCGACGGCCGGCGGTCACTGCTGGCGGTCAATTCGCCGCGGACGGCCGCGGCTCGGGAGTACGGAGATCAGCATGGATCCCAGGACCATTTCCCGCCGGAGATTCCTCGGCGTCGCAACAGGTATGGGCGCCGGCGTAGTGCTCGTCGGCTGTGGCACGTCCGGGCCACGCGGCGGTGGCGGGGGCGGCGGGGAGCGGCGGTGGAGGCGGCGCCACGTACTGGTACCTCACCCGGATTTCGGAATTCGCCACGCCGCCCAGCGCGTGTGCGTAAGACTGCCGATTCTCTCCGACAACAGCCGGTTAGCGGCAAAGCCCAAACGCTCCAGCGGGAAGAACGCGAGCCAACAGATCACCGTGGGCAGGAAATGGATGCCGAGGCTCAGATAAGTGACCAGGTGGAAGCTCAAGAAGAACCCGACCGCCAGCAACAGCGCCCTGCCACGCAGGAACAGCACCACCGGTGAGACGAACTCGGCAAGCACGAGCATCCACTGGCTGATCCGCAGGATCCACGGAAAGTCGAGGACCCACACGATGAGATCCGTGCCACGGCGGATGATCGCCCAGGTGAACACCGCGCTGTTGGCCCAGGCGAACGGCGAACCATTGCGCACCCACTTGGCGAAGCCAGACCCAACGTACGTCGCAATCGTCGCCACCTGCACACAGCGCAGGGCCCAGCCGCCGGCTTCCGTCGGCGTGCGGTCGTCGTGGCGCGCCCGCCCGACCGTCGGCAGTACCCAGACAGCGACGAGCAAAGCGAGGTGGTCGTGGTCCACCTTGCCGAACGACATGCCGATGACCAGCCACTCGAAATAGCAGACCGCGACCACCCAGCCGGCCAGCCGCGGCAGCCGTCCGGTCGCCGCGACCAGGGCGGCGACGACGAGCACCACCTGCAGCGTCTGCACCAGCACCGGCGAGGGTTCCGGCAGCGGCAGCACCCGTCCCACGAAAAGTGGCCGGTACAGCTCGGCCGCATGACCGTGCGGCACGACGTCGTTTACCAGGACGAAGATGTCGTACAGCAGGAACAGGTAGACGATCGTCCGGAACACGGCGATCCGAGCCACCGGGACTGGGCTGGTCCACCAGTCGACGACGGGTTTCATCGCACCACCCACCGGGCGAGTTCCGCCGTGACCGGCCGCCCCGTCACGTAACCGTCCCGAAGTTGATAGGTGTCACGCATCAGGTACAGGACGGTGAACTGGTCGCGCTCCGGGTGGATCGCCCGGTAGGCGTCGGCGATTGTCTGCAGCAGCGACGGGTCCTCGACCAAGCGGCCGAGCTGGCCCTCCACCTCGGCCCGGCCGATGCCGGTCCCGGTCGCGTGCAGCGGCACCGGGATCTGTTTCCGCCCGGTTTCCGTGTCGGCCAGCATGTATGCCGACCGCACCTGCCCGTCGAGTTCGTGTGCACTGGCGTACTGCGACATGGACCCGAACGGGAAGAAGTCGTCGCTGTCTGCAACCGTCCCATGCGCCAGCGCAGCGATCCCGGCCGCGGCCGCGAGCACCCGCCAGGACGTCGACCACCGGGACAGCCGGTGGACGTCGGCCTGGCTCGCCGGCGGCGGGCTCACGGGCAGCAGACTAACGGCGGGCCCGGTTCAGCACTCGCCGCTTGCACTCGATGCCGGCGAGTGCTAAACCTGGGGTTAGCACTCCAGCATTGAGAGTGCCAACGACAGGTACCGGGTCGACGAGGCCACGGTGTCCCGGAGACAGGATCTGGGGCTGCCGCGGTCGTCCGTCGCGGGCGTCGAGCCGGGTCATCATCGTCAATCCGGGAGGACCGGGGACACATGCCAAAGATCATCTCCTTCGATGAGGAGGCACGGCGTGGCCTTGAGCGCGGCATGAACCAGCTTGCCGACGCCGTACGGGTCACGCTCGGCCCGAAGGGCCGCAACGTCGTCCTCGAGAAGAAGTGGGGCGCGCCGACGATCACCAACGACGGCGTCTCCATCGCCAAGGAGATCGAGCTCGAGGACCCGTGGGAGAAGGTCGGGGCCGAGCTCGTCAAGGAAGTCGCCAAGAAGACCGACGACGTTGCCGGTGACGGCACGACCACCGCCACCGTCTACGCCGAGGCCATCTTCTCCGAGGGCCTGCGCAACGTGGCCGGCGGCGCCAACGCCACGCAGATCCAGCGCGGCATCCAGATGGGCGTCGAGGCGATCGTCGAGGAGCTGG
>JACVRX010000113.1 GCA_014534205.1 Jiangellaceae bacterium | reverse complement strand
GCCCCGTCCTGCAGCATCTCGGCCGCGAGGTCACGGCCCAGCCGTTCGGCTGCCGGCAGCGGGCCGGTGGCGGATTTGCGGATGCTCCTGCTGCCGTCCGGTGACACCGCGACGGCACGCAGGTAGAGCTCGAGGCAGTGGTCGCCCTCCGCCGCCTCGGCGTACGCGCCCACGGGAGCGGTACAGCCGGCCTCGAGCGCGGCGAGGAGGGAGCGTTCCGCGATGACTGCGTCCCGGGTGGTCGGGTCGTCCAGTACGCCCACGGCGCCGACGACCGCGGCGTCGTCGGACCGGCACTCGACGGCGAGCGCACCCTGGCCGGGCGCCGGAAGCACCTGCAGCGGATCCAGGACCTCCGTCACTTCCGCCAGCCGGCCCAGCCGGGCCAGCCCGGCGCGGGCGAGCACGACCGCGTCCAGCGAGCCATCGGCGACGCGGGAAAGCCGGGTGTCGACGTTGCCCCGCACCGGCAGCACGGAAAGGCCCAAGCCGAGGGCCGCCAGCTGGGCGATCCGGCGCGGCGACCCGGTGCCGACGCGGGCGCCTACCGGCAGTTCGGACAGCGTGAGCCCGTCCCGTGCGCACAGGACGTCGCGCGGATCCTCGCGCGGCGGGACGGCAGCCACGGTGAGACCTGGTGCGGGCGCGGTCGGCAGGTCCTTGAGCGAGTGAACCGCGATGTCGATGCGGCCGGCCAGCAGAGCGTCGCGCAGCGCATTCACGAAGACGCCGGTGCCGCCGATCTGCGCGAGCGGCGCGCTGGTGACGTCGCCTTCGGTGGTGATCTCCACCAGCACCGTCTCGCGGTCCATGGTGTCGCGCAGCGCAGACGCGACCGAGCGCGCCTGCGCAAGGGCCAGCGCGCTGCGACGGGTGCCCAGCCGCAACGCCGCGGTGCTCATGCCAGACCACCTACGTCCGGCTCGGCGGTGGGCCGGATCACTGCTTCCACGGTCCGCCGATCAAGCGCGAACAACTCGCGTAGCGCGGCCTCGTACGAGGCTCCACCCGGCTCGGCGGCGAGTTCCTTGATCCGGACGGTCGGCGGGTGCAGCAGCTTCTCGACGACGCGGCGCACGGTTGCGGCGATTTCCGCCCGGGCGTACTCGTCCAACTCCGGCAGCCGGCCGTCAAGGCGTGCCAGCTCCCGGGCAACGACGTCTGCCGCCATCGCGCGCAGCGCGACGACGGTGGGCGCTACCATCGCCTGCCGCCGACCGCTCAGGAACGCGGCGAGCTCGTCGGCCACGATGGCTCGCACCGCGGCAACTTCCGCCGCAGGCGCTGCGACATCGCCGTGGCCGGCCAGTGTCGCCAGGTCAGCCAGTAGTACGCCGGGTAGGTCCCGCACCGCGGGGTCGACGTCATGCGGGAGTGCGACGTCGAGCACGCGCAGCGGGCGCTCCGGGCGGGCGGCCAGAGCCTGCTCCACCAGCTCAGCCGTGAGTAGGACCTCCGGCGCTCCGGTGCAGGAGATCACCACGTCGGCGGCGGCAAGCGCGTGGAGCAGGTCCGGCAGGGCCACTGCGGTGCCGCCGACGGATCGAGCCAGCCGCCGCGCCCGCTCGCTGGTGCGGCCCGCGACGACCACCTCGGCGTCCCCGCGGGCCAGCGTGGTGGCAGCGAGCGCCGCCATCGAGCCAGCGCCGACGACCAGACCGCGGAGTCCGGCCACGCCGTCGGGCGCCACCTGGGCAAGGCCGGCAGTGATGACGGAGCGTTGTGCGGCGTCGATGCCGGTCTCGGCGTGGCTGCGCTTGCCCACCCGCAGGGCCGCCTGGAACACCTCACCGAGGACACGGCCGGTGGTGCCGGCTGCCTGCGCAAACCGGTACGCCTCCCGCACCTGGCCAAGGATCTGGCTCTCGCCGACCACCATGGAGTCCAGACCGCTCGCCACGTGGAACAGGTGGGAGATCGCGCTGTCCTCGTAGTGCAAGTACACGTGCGACGTGAACGTCGCCACGTTGGCGTCGACGTAGTGCGCCAACAGCTCGCTGACCTCGTCCACACCGCCGTGGAACGTCGCGACGTCGGCGTAGAACTCCATCCGGTTGCAGGTGACCAGGGCGACGGCCTCGCCGATCTGCTCGGCCGCGTGCACCTCGGCGAGCAGCTTCTCGACGGCGTCCGGGCTCAGCGCGGCGCGCTCGAGCAGGTCGACCGGCGCACTGTGGTGGGACAGGCCAACGACCAGCAGGCTCATCCACGCACCGCCTGGGCCAGCTCGGCTGCTTGCTCCGCGGTGAGAGCCAGCGGAGCGCCGCTCCTGCGCTGCTCGTGGTACGCGAGTATCTGCAGCTCGATGGACAGGTCGACCTTGCGCAACCCGACCTGCTCAGGAACGTGCAGCAGCGTTGGTGCGAAGTTCAGGATGCTGGTCACGCCGGCGGCGACGAGCCGGTCGCATACCTGCTGGGCCGCCACGGCCGGGGTCGCGATCACGCCGATGGCGATGCTGAGCTGCGCCACCAGCCGCTCCAGGTCGTCCGTGTGCTGGACGGTGAGCCCGGCCACCTGCTTGCCGGTCAGCGCGGGGTCCGCGTCGACCAGCGCGGCGACGCGGAAACCGCGGGAGGCGAACCCGGCGTAGTTGGCGAGTGCCTGGCCGAGGTTGCCGATGCCCACGATGACCACCGGCCAGTCCTGGGTGAGGCCGACCTCTCGGGAGATCTGGCGGCGCAGGTAGTTGACGTCGTAGCCCACGCCCCTCGTCCCGTACGAGCCGAGGTGGGACAGGTCCTTGCGAAGCTTGGCCGAGTTGACGCCCGCCGACTCGGCCAGCTCTTCGGACGAGACCGTGTCGACTCCGCGGTCGACCAAGGCCGCGAGCGCGCGCAAGTAGAGCGGCAGCCGGGCCACAGTGGCTTCGGGCACCCCGCGGATCGGGGTTGTGTCCGGATGCGCTGCTTCGTGTGGCACGCGGGTACGTCGGGTCACGGTGCTCCCGGGTTGGCCGGCCAGCCCGAAGCGAGGCCGTCGGGAGGCCGGGGACGAGCGACAGGGTCCAGCGTAGGGTCTTGTGAACCCAGGAACAAAGTTGCGTGATCTTGGTCCGGCGCGGCCCGCCGTTGCTTCCCTCCTCCGCCGTTGCGCTCCGGAATGACCACGTACACCAGGCACGAGCCTCCAGCGGCGCTCAACGGGCGATCGCGACTCGCAACCGCTGCTCGTCCACCCGCCAGACGGCGATCTGCCGGCCGTCGACCAGCACAACGGGTATCAGTTCGGCGTAGCGGCGCTGCAGTTCGGCGTTGCCGACGATGCTCCGCTCGACCCAGGCCACGTCGAGCTCGGCGCATACCCGGGCCACGACATCTTTGGCGATATCGCACAGGTGACAGTCGGGCTTGCCGAGGACGACGACCCGCGCCTCGCCTGAACTCATGGATCGTCCTTCTTCCGGTATCTGCCGCAGCCACGCTAGCCCCAGACCCGGCCGCTACCCTCGGGCGGATGCGCCTGCGGCGGCGAACTGCGCCCGGTCGTTCCGCGCTCGCCGGCGAGGCGGCGGCGGCGGCCGGCGAACTGGCCGCCGGTGTCAGCGTCGTACCCGACAGCAGGGCGGCGGCGTTCTTCGATCTGGACAACACGATGCTGCGCGGAGCCGCGCTGTTCTACCTGGCCCGTGGGCTGTACAAGCGCAGGTTCTTCCGCGGCCGGGACCTCGTCCGGTTCGGCTACCAGCAGGCCCGCTTTCGGCTCGGCGCCGAAGATCCCGAGCACATGGAAAGCGCGCGCTCTGCGGCCTTGGCGTTCATCGTGCACCGTTCGGTCAACGAGCTGAAGGAGATCGCCGAAGAGATCTTCGACGAGGTGCTCAAGGACAACGTGTGGCCCGGGACCCGGGAGATCGCGCAATCGCACCTGAATGACGGCCAGCGGGTGTGGTTGGTCACCGCAGCGCCCGGGGAGATCGCGACGATCATCGCGAAACGGCTCGGCCTCACCGGGGCGCTCGGCACCGTCGCCGAGCACGTCGACGGTGCGTATACCGGTCGGCTGGTCGGTGAGCTGCTCCACGGCTCGACGAAGGCGGCGGCAGTGCGGGCACTAGCCGTACGCGAGGGCCTGGAGCTCGAACGGTGCTCCGCTTACAGCGACTCGGCGAACGACATCCCGATGCTGTCGCTCGTCGGGCACCCGTGTGCCGTCAACCCGGACCGCAAGCTCCGGGCGTATGCGAAGCAGCGTGGCTGGCAGCTCCGCGACTACCGGGCGCGGCGGCGTAACACCGTCATCGGCGTCGCCGCCGTCGTCGGCGCGGCGGCGGGCGCGGCGGGTGCCGTGGCACTGGCCCGGCGCCGCAAGCCAGCCGCACGCACTCCGGAATGACCAGAGGTGGCCGCGGCTGGTGCGACGATGCCGGAACCGGACACCCGCTCGCCCGAGCTGAGGACGTTCTGCGCGCGTCGGGCTAGCGCCGTCGGACGTCGGCCGCGTCGAGCCAGACCGCCGTGAACTGGTAGCGCCGGTCCAGCATCTGTACGTACACCTCGCGGCCGCTCCAGCCGAGCGCCACCGTGTCGATCCGTTCCTCGCCGTCCCGGTCCCACAGGATGCGGGCGACGACAGGCACGGGTGGGTGGAGCCGATGGTTGGGCACCTTGGCGCCCGTGGCGTTGACGATGACCTGCCCGGGTTCCCAGCCCAGCTGCGGGGGAGGCATGAAGGTACTCACGAGCGCAGTATCGAACATGTGTTCGCATCCCGGTAGACCCGTTGTCAACGACACACATCGCGGCCAGGAGCTGCGGAGGCCATTACGCCCGCTACAGTCTGCAAGCGATCAGGGCAACGGAGGACTCGATGAAGTCCTCTGCTCACGGGGGACTCACGCAACTGTGACGACAACGCCTGACGGTCCTGCATCGCCGGAGCCGAACGCAACGCCCTTCGCAGCGCCAACGATGCCGACGCCAACCGAGCAACAGAAGCGGCAGCGCCGGTACTTCCGGTGGCTGCTGCCCACGCTCATCGGCTTGGGTGCATTCCTGTTCGGCGTCGGCGTGGGCACCGCTCCGGACACCGAGACGACCTCAACGACTGAGCCCGAGCCGGCAGTGACCACGGTCACCGTCATGGCGACGGTTCCTGGTGCGGTTCCGCAGAACCAGCTCGACGCCCTCGCGGCACGCGCGAGCCAGTTGGATCAACGGGAGGCGGCGCTGGATCAGCGGCAGGCAGACCTCGATTCGCGCGAGGCGGCGCTAGCCGAGCAGGAGCAGGCTATCGAGGCG
>JACVRX010000079.1 GCA_014534205.1 Jiangellaceae bacterium | reverse complement strand
CGTAAGCCACCTGCACCTCGCACCGCGACGCGAGCCCAGCCGCGACGACATTCTTCGCCACCCAGCGCATCGCATAGGCACCGGAGCGGTCCACTTTGGACGGGTCCTTGCCGCTGAACGCGCCGCCACCGTGGCGGGCCATGCCGCCGTAAGTGTCAATGATGATCTTTCGTCCGGTGAGCCCCGCGTCGCCCATCGGCCCGCCGATCTCGAACCGGCCGGTCGGGTTGACCAGCAGCCGGAAGTCGTCGGCCGGGATGTCGAACGTCGCGAGCACCGGCTCTACCACCTGGCTGTGCACGTCCGGCGTCAGCAGCTCGTCCAAGTCGATGTTGCTCGCATGCTGGGTGGACACCACCACCGTGTCGACGCGCAGCAGGCGGGCCGCGTTGTATTCGATCGTTACCTGGGTCTTGCCGTCCGGGCGCAGGTACGGCACTTGGCCGGACTTCCGGACGGTGGCGAGTTGCTGTGCCAGCCGGTGCGCCAGCATGATCGGCAGCGGCATCAACTGCGGCGTGTCCTCGCAGGCGTACCCGAACATCAAGCCCTGGTCACCGGCGCCCTGGCGGTCCAGCGGGTCATCGGAGCCGCGCTCGTCCGCGCGCTGCTCCCACGCCTCGTCGACGCCTTGGGCGATGTCCGGGGATTGTGAGCCGATCGATACCGACACCCCGCAGGAGTGCCCGTCGAACCCTTTGACCGACGAGTCGTACCCGATCTCCAGGATCGTGTCCCGCACGATGCCGGGGATGTCGGCGTAGCCGCTGGTCGTCACCTCGCCGGCCACGTGGACCTGGCCGGTCGTCACCATGGTCTCGACCGCCACCCGGCTGGCCGGGTCGTTCTTCAGCAGGCTGTCCAGAACGGCGTCGCTGATCTGGTCACAAATCTTGTCCGGGTGCCCTTCGGTGACCGACTCCGACGTGAACAGACGACGGGACACGGACGAAGCTCCTTACCAGGGACGGGTTCGGTGGACGGGCAGCATCGCCCGATGTTCCGGACACTGTAGGGGATCGACGCAGCGCAGGTGGTCAGCCGTCCGCCCACCGAGCAAGCACCAGATCCCAGACGACGTGGGCCAGCGCCGCCTTCGGCCCGAAAGGTACGGGCGTCACCGAGCCGTCCGCACCCAACACCACGGCCTCGTTGCGGTCGGACTCGAAACCCCGATTCACGCCGACCTCATTGACGACCATCAGGTCGCATCCTTTTGCCACCAGCTTGGCCCGGCCGTGTTCGAAAGCCGTGCCGGTGGCGTCGCCGGTTTCAGCGGCGAAGCCGACGATCACCTGGCGGGCCCGCGGCCGGGACGCGGCAAGCTCGGCCAGGATGTCCCCGGTGCGTTCCAGCTCCACCGTGGGCGCGGCAGTTCCGGGAGCCTTCTTGATCTTGGCAGCTGCGTACGACTTCGGCCGGAAGTCGGCCACCGCAGCGGCCATGACGACCGCGTCGGCGGTGGCCGCTGCGTCGAGCACTGCGTCCCGCATCTCCGCTGCGGACACCACGCGCACCACGTCGACCCCGGCCGGGTCGGGCAGCGTGACGTTCGCGGAGACCAGCGTCACCTTGGCGCCGCGGGCGGCCGCCGCCCGGGCCAGCGCGTAGCCCTGCCGGCCGGAGGACCGGTTGCTGATGAACCGGACCGGGTCGATGTACTCGCGGGTGCCGCCGGCCGACACGACGACGTGACGGCCGGCCAGGTCTGCCGCGGCCGGTGCTTCCGCCAGCAGCTCTCGGACGAAGTGCACGATCTCGTCCGGGTCGGGCAACCGGCCCCTCCCCGAGTCCGGGCCGGTGAGGCGGCCCACCGCCGGCTCCACCACGATCGCACCGCGCGAACGCAGTGCCGCCACGTTGTCCGCCGTCGCCGGGTGCTCCCACATCTCCGTGTGCATGGCGGGGACGTACACGACCGGGCAGCGGGCAGTCAGCAGCACCGAGGTGAGCAAGTCGTCGGCCAGCCCGTGCGCCGCGCGGGCCAGCAGGTCGGCGCTCGCTGGGACGACGATGACCAGGTCGGCCTGCTGGCCGAGCCGCACGTGTGGGACCTCGTGTACGTCGTCCCAGACATCGGACGACACGGGGTTCCCGGACAGGGCCGCCCATGTGGCGGCGCCGACGAAGCGCAGCGCGGCAGCTGTCGGCACGACGTGCACGTCGTGGCCGGTCTCGGTCAGCCCGCGCAGGACCTCGGCGGCTTTGTACGCCGCGATCCCGCCGCTAACCCCGAGAATCACCCGGGGCCTTGCCATGGACCGAATCCGCGCCTAGCTGGTCGGCTCGGGTTCTGCCGGCTCAGCGGTCAGCAGGCTCTGGTTGATCTCGCGCAGCGCGATCGACAGCGGCTTCTCCTGCGCATGGGTCTCCACCAGCGGACCGACGTACTCGAGCAGGCCCTCGCCGAGCTGGGAGTAGTACGCATTGATCTGCCGGGCGCGCTTGGCCGCGTAGATCACCAGCGCGTACTTCGAATCCGACTTGCCGAGCAGCTCGTCGATGGGAGGAGAGGTGATGCCCTCGGCGACGCCGTGGGTACCGGACACGTTCAGGCCTCCGAGGCTTGGTGGGGGGAACGCAGCAAGGCTACCAATTGCTGGCAAACCTGCGGGACGTCGGAGTTCATCAGCGCGTAGTCGAACTCCGGTTCGGCGGCCAGCTCGCGGCGAGCTGCCGCGAGCCGCCGCTCGACGACCTCGGGCGGCTCGGTGTGCCGTTCGGTGAGCCGGCGGACCAGCTCCCCCCAGGACGGCGGCTTGAGGAACACCAGCCGGGCCGCTGGTAGCCGCTCGCGAACCTGCCGGGCGCCTTGCAGGTCGATTTCGAGCAGCACGCTCTCGCCCAGTGCCAGCCGAGCCGCCACCGGAGCGAGCGGGGTGCCGTACAGGTTGTCGTCGAACTCCGCCCACTCCAGGAACTCGCCGGCCGCTGCCCGGCGCTCGAACTCGGCCCGGCCGATGAACCAGTAGTGGACGCCATCGATCTCGCCCGGCCGGGGGAAGCGGGTGGTCGCCGAGACCGAGATCCATACCTCCGGGTGGTGGGTGCGCAGCATCTTCACCACGGTGGACTTGCCCACTCCGGACGGGCCGGACAGCACGACGAGGCGTTCCGCCGCGTCGCCGACGAGGTTAGCTGCGCTCGCCGAACTCACGCTCCAGGGCCGCGATCTGGTTGGCGCCCAGGCCGCGGACACGACGCGTCTCGGCGATGCCGATGCGCTCCATGATCTGCCGTGCGCGGACCTTGCCGACCCCGGGAAGCGACTCCAGCAAGGCCGAGACCTTCATCTTGCCGACGACCTCGTTCGTGTCGCGCTCCTTGAGCACGTCGGAGAGCGAGGCACCGGAACGCTTGAGCCGGTTTTTCACCTCAGCGCGCTCCCGGCGGGCTTCGGCGGCCTTGGCGAGGGCAGCCGCGCGTTGTTCGGGACTGAGCGGTGGGAGCGTCAACGGGTCACCTCGGATGGTCGTTGCTCTCGTGCAGACACCGGGAACCTAGCGAGTGCTGGGACCGGTCAGCAACGCGTTCACCCATGATCACGAACGCTTTTGCTGCCGTTTCTCGGCGGCAGCACGTTCATCCCCGCGGCCGGGGACCGTTCAGTGGACCACGCTCACCGTGATCGCGGGTAGCGGTGCACGAGCGAGCCGTGCGTCGGTGGTCACCAAGGTGCCGCTCACCAACTCCGCACAGGCGACGTAGAACGCGTCGGCGATTCGCAGCGAGCTGCGCAGCCGCCACGCCGCATCACGGAGCAACGCGTGCGATAACCGTTCTGCCGGAAATGCACACGAACGCTGGTGCGCCCGGTTCGCCGTCGAGGCATCGATCTCACCCGCTCGTTCGAGCCGGACCAGCGCGGACGCCACCTCGACGTCCAGCAGTTCGGGGACGAAGATCGCCTCGTCGGTGAGCGCCTGGCCGACCCGGATCCCCCGCGGCGAGCCGACCACCAGGTCGACGAGCGCGCTCGTGTCAACGACTTGCGGCATCCGGCCAACGCCGTCGGTCCACGTCGACGTCTAGGTCGACGAGCGCGCTCGTGTCAACGACTTGCGGCATCCGGCCAAGGCCCTCGGTCCACGTCGAGCACCTGCGCTGCGTCGACGTCGTGATCAAGCGGCGGGTCGGTGCGGACGGACGCCAACCAACCCCCGAGTGACGGCCGGCGCAGCTCCCGCTTCAGCATCGCCGTGACCAGGTCGCTCAGTGTCCGGCCCTCGCGACGGGCGCGTTCCACCAGCGCCGCGTGCAAGTCGGCGTCGAGGTTTTTCACCTGAAGCGTCGCCACAGCATGACCATATCATGACCATTTCACGCCACTAGCATGCGAACAGCATGCAAGTAGCATGCCGTAACACGCCAATAAGATGCTATTGGTGCAGCTATGGGCCGCGTCGGCCCGTTCCGTGCAGGAACGTGCGGCATTCGTCGACCAGCCGGGCGGCTGCGTCGCGCAGCTCGCGGACGCCCGGGCCGGCGCGGAGCACCTGGCGGGAGGTCGACGGCACCACGTCGCCTGCGGCCTCCCCGAAGACCCGGCCGAGGTCGGCCGGCGTGCCACCCTGCTCCCCCAACCCGGGGGCGAGCAGTGGACCGCCGACGTGCAGGTCCTCGCCCGCCGCGTCCACGGTGGCGCCGACGACGACGCCGACGCTCCCCCACGGCAGCGTGCCCGAGTTCTCCTCCCGGGCACCGGCGAGGATCGTGCCGGCGACCGACCGGTGGCCCGCCGTACGCGCGTGCTGCAGCTCCCATCCCTCCGGATTTGACGTGAGCGCGAGCACGAACACGCCGGTGCCGTGCCGCTGGGAACTGTCCAGCAGCGGCCGCAGCGACTCGAAACCCAGGTACGGCGACGCGGTGACCGCGTCCGAGCCGAGCGGTGCCGCCGGGTCGAGGTAGGCGTCGGCGTAGGCCTGGACCGTGGAGCCGATGTCGCCGCGTTTGGCGTCGAGCAGCACCAGTCCTCCGGCGGCGCGGATGTCGGCCAGCACGCGTTCCAGGACGGCGATGCCGCGGGCGCCGTGCCGCTCGAAGTACGCCGACTGGGGCTTGAGCAGCGCGACCCGGTCGGCCAGTGCCTCCACCACCGTGCGGCTGAACCGCTCCACGCCAGCCGGCTCGTCGCCTAGCCCCCAGCCAGCCAGCAACGACGGGTGCGGGTCGATCCCGACGCACAGCGGGCCGTGCCGGCGGACCGCAGCGTGCAGCCGGGCGCCGAAAAGCTCAGCCACGTCCGGCACCGCGCGCCAGCGCCGCGAGGCCCGCGGTCACCCGGCGCGGCCAGAGCGGCCCGCCGTAGACGAACCCGGTATAGGCCTGTACCAGCCGGGCACCCGCCTGCAGCCGCTCCCAGGCGTCCTGCGCCGTCGTCACGCCACCCACCGAGACGAGCGTGAGTCGGTCCCCCAGCCGGCCGTGCAGCAGCCGCAGCACCTCCAGTGACCGCTTGCTCAGCAGCTGGCCGGACAGGCCACCATCACCGGCCGCGGCGACCTCGGCCAGCGTGGACGTCAGGCCATCGCGCGACGTCGTGGTGTTGGTCGCGACGACGCCAGCCAGCCCTACGTCAGCGGCCAGGTCTGCGACGGCAAGCACGTCGTCGTCGACCAGATCCGGCGAGATCTTCACGAGCAGCGGGACCGGCCGGCCGGCTGCGTCCTCGGCCGCTGCGCGCACAGCGCTCAGCAACGGATCCAGCCGGTGCACGGCCTGCAGGTCGCGCAGACCCGGGGTGTTCGGCGAGCTGACGTTGACCACCAAGTAGTCCGCAACCGCAGCGAGCCGCCGTGCGCTCGCTACGTAGTCCACGACGGCGTGCTCGTCGGGCACGACCCGGCTCTTGCCGATGTTGACGCCGACGACCGGCCGGTCCGACCGCCGCCGTAGTCGGCGCAGCCGGCGGGCGACTGCCTCGGCACCCGCGTTGTTGAAACCCATCCGGTTCACGATCGCCCGGTCGGCCGGCAGCCGGTGCAGCCGCGGTCGTGCGTTGCCCGACTGCGGCACGGCGGTGACGGTGCCGACCTCGACGAACCCGAAGCCCAGGGCGACAAGCCCCCGCACCGCATGCGCGTCCTTGTCGAACCCCGCTGCCACGCCCAGTGGGTTGGGCAAGTCCAGTCCCATCGCGTGCACCCGAAGTGCCGGATCGCGCACCCCGCAGACGCGACGCAGCGCAGCCGAAACCAAAGGCGCCTGGCCGGCGGCTCGGATCGCTGCGAGCCCCCATTGGTGGGCCCGCTCCGCGTCTCCCCGTCCCGCCGCCGCGAACAGCGCCCGGTAGACCGGCCCCGCGCCTTCGTCGCCGTTGATCACGGCGAATTGGCCGCAGAATCGGGTCGAATGCCAGCCTTTTCGCCATGATCAACGAAACGCTGCTGCTGCCGCACGCCAACCCCTCCGCCATGATCGACGGGAGGGGGTGGTTTGCGCATGGCGTCTACCCAGGACTGCAGCGACCGCACCCCGATGCTGCCGGTTCGGATGGCCTCGATTCCGTGTACCGCCGCAGCCAGGCCCTGCACGGTGGTGATGCACGGAATGTTCGCCTGCACCGCGGCGGTGCGGATCTCGTACCCGTCGGCCCGGGGGCTGCCGCCCGGCGTCGTGCCGGTCGGTGTGTTGATGATGAGGGCGATGTCGCCGGCCAGGATCCGCTGCACGATCGACGGCCGCCCGCCCGCGTCGGGGTGCTTCGCGACGACGTTCGCGCGCACCCCGATGCGGCGCAGCACCTCCGCGGTCCCTGCCGTGGCGACGATCTCGAACCCGAGGTCGGCCAGCCGCTTCACCGGGAAGACCATGTGCCGCTTGTCGCGGTTGGCCAGCGAGACGAAGACTCGCCCAGCTGTCGGCAACCCGCCGTAGGCCGCTGTCTGTGACTTCGCGAAGGCTGGCCCGAACAGCGTGTCCACGCCCATCACCTCCCCGGTGGAGCGCATCTCCGGCCCTAGCACGGTGTCGACCGAGCGGCCGTCGGGCAACCGGAAGCGGTTGAACGGCATCACCGCCTCCTTGACCGAGATCGGAGCGTCCGCCGGCAGGTCCAAACAGTCGCCGGAGCGGGGCAGCAGCCCGCCAGCCCGTAGCCGCTCGATCGTCGTACCGAGCATCACCCGCGCCGCCGCTTTCGCCAGCGGAACACCGGTCGCTTTGGACACGAACGGCACCGTCCGCGACGCCCGCGGGTTCGCCTCCAGCACGTACAGCACGTCGCCCGCCAGCGCGTACTGCACATTGAGCAGCCCGCGCACGCCCACGCCACGGGCGATCGCCGCGGTCGACGAGCGCACCCGGGCGAGAACGTCATGACCGAGCGTGATGGGCGGCAGCGCGCACGCTGAGTCGCCGGAGTGGATGCCGGCTTCCTCGATGTGCTCCATGACGCCGCCGAGGTAGAGCTCCTCGCCGTCGAACAGCGCGTCGACGTCGATCTCGACCGCCTCGTCCAGGAACCGGTCGACGAGCACCGGGTGCTCCGGGCTGGCCTCGGTGGCGCGTGCGATATAGGAGCGCAGCGCGGGCTCGTCGTAGACGATTTCCATGCCGCGCCCGCCGAGCACATACGACGGCCGGACGAGCACCGGATAGCCGATGTCGGCCGCGATCTCCCGGGCTCCCTCGAACGACGTCGCCGTGCCGTGCCGGGGGGTGGGCAGCCCAGTGGCGGCGAGGACCCTGCCGAACGCACCGCGCTCCTCGGCCAGGTGGATCGCCTCCGGCGGGGTGCCGACGATCGGAACGCCGGCGTCGGCCAGACCTTGCGCCAGGCCCAGCGGCGTCTGCCCGCCGAGCTGCACCACCACCCCGTCCACCGGACCGGCCTGCCGCTCCGCGGCCACGACCTCGAGCACGTCCTCCAGGGTCAGCGGCTCGAAGTACAGCCGGTCCGCGGTGTCGTAGTCGGTGGACACGGTCTCCGGGTTGCAGTTGACCATCACCGTCTCGTAGCCCGCCGCGCCCAGCGCCATCACGGCGTGCACGCATGAGTAGTCGAACTCGATGCCTTGGCCGATCCGATTCGGCCCGCTGCCCAGGATGATCACCGCCGGGCGCTCGCGCGGAGCGACTTCGGTTTCCACGTCGTAAGTCGAGTAGTGGTACGGCGTGCGCGCGGCGAACTCCGCCGCACAGGTGTCGACGGTCTTGTAGACCGGCCGAACTCCCAGCGCCTGGCGCACCCCGCGGACGACCTCCTCGGACATTCCTTGCAGCGCGGCGAGCTGCCGGTCAGAGAAGCCGTGCCGCTTGGCGCGGTGCAGTTGCTCCGGCGATAGCCGGTCGGCTGCCCGGATCTCCTCCGCCACCTCGGTCAGCAGCCGCAACTGGTCCAGGAACCACGGGTCGATACGGCTGGACTCATGCAGTGCCCGGATGGTGGCACCGGCCCGCAGCGCGCCGACCAAGTCGCGTAGCCGGCCGTCGTACGGCCGCGCGACCTTGGCGACCAACGCGGCCGCGTCTCCCGGGTCGCCGGTGAAGTCCAGCGCGGCATCGGTCTGTTCCAGCGAGCGCATCGCCTTCTGCAGTGCCTCGGTGAAGCTGCGCCCGATCGCCATCACCTCGCCGACGCTCTTCATGTGCGTGGTGAGCGTCTGGTCGGCGTGCGGGAACTTCTCGAACGCGAACCGCGGCACCTTGACCACGACGTAGTCGAGCGTCGGCTCGAACGACGCCGGCGTCTCGGCGGTGATGTCGTTGGGGATCTCGTCGAGCGTGTAGCCGAGCGCGACCTTGGCCGCGATCTTCGCGATCGGAAACCCCGTCGCCT
>JACVRX010000051.1 GCA_014534205.1 Jiangellaceae bacterium | reverse complement strand
CTCCTGGACGATGTCCTCGGCCTCGCCGATCGCGCCCACCATCTCGTAGGCGATCGAGAGCAGCAACGGCCGCAGCGTGGCGTAGACGCCGTCGAGCTCGCCGGGGTCAGCAGGCATTCGGCTGATGTCCATCTGTTGACGAGGCCAGTATTGCGCGCTCGTCCGTGACACCCGTTGGCACATGTCGCGCACTCGATAACAACTGGGCGGATGGGCGAGCGCACGCAAGGCCCGGCCCGAACGCCGATAATGAACATTACGTCAAGTAGTTCATTATCGGGACTTCCCTGCTGGGTTACGCGCGTTCGCCCGGGATGCGCGGTGGGATGCGCTGCTCTGGGAGGCTGTTCGTCCGAGCGGCAGCGACGACCTGGCAGTGCGCGACCGCGGCCAGCAGGTCGCCGGCCCACCGGTGAGTTCCGAGGTCGTCGGCGACGTCGTTGGACGTCCAATTGACTGCACCACCAGACGAGGCGTGAACCGTGCGCGAGGTCGATTTGGCCGCTGAGGGCAGCCGGGTCCTGCACGCGTACGACGCGGGTCCGACCGGCCGCTCGGATGAGTTAGTCCTGCTGTGGCATCACGGCACGCCGAACATCGGTAGCCCGCCGGCGCCGCTGTTCGAGGCGGCGGAATTCCTCGGCATTCGCTGGATCGGTTATGACCGACCCGGCTACGGGGGCTCAACACCCCAGCACGGCGCAACGGTCGCGGCAGCGGCCAGTGATTCGGCCCGGGTTGCGGATCACCTCGGTATCGAACGCTTCGCGGTCGTCGGCCACTCCGGCGGGGGCCACGCGCCCTGGCCTGTACCGCACTGCTACCGGACTGGGTTGTCGCCGTGGTCAGCATCTCGTCCCCGGCGCCATGGCCAGCGCCGGGACTCGACTACTTCGCGGCTATGTCGGACGGCGCTGCCCGGGAACTACGTGCTGCTGCCCAAGGGCGAGCCGAGCTCGAACAGGTCCTGGCGGCCAGTGACTTTGATCCTCAGTCCTTCATTGCGGTGGACGAAGCAGCGCTCGGGGGCAGCTGGTCATGGTTCAACGGCATCGTGCAAGCTGCGACAGCCAGCCGCCTTGACGGCATGGTTGAGGATGATCTCGGCACCATGGCCGCGTGGGGCTTCGGTTTAGCCCAGGTGACAGCACCGCCGCTGATCGTGCACGGGACGGGCGACCGGATGGTGCCCAGCTCGCACGGCGAGTGGCTCGCAGCACACTGCCCGACAGCCGAGCTGCCACTACATCCCGGCGAAGGTCACATCTCCGTGAGCTGCGACTACATCCCGGCGAAGGTCACATCTTCGTGCTCAACTTCGCGCCGGCCGCGCTCGCCTGGCTACGCGACCAACTATCTCCAGACTGACCGTGCCATCACTAGGCGTGCCTGTACATCACCAGGCCGCCTGCAGGCCTGGTGATGTACAGGCACGGGTCGTGAACGTGGTCATTCCAGACGGTTACTGCTGGTAACTGTCGACCTCGTCCGCGGGACGGGCGACCGCCTGGTCCGGGTCTTCGCCGGCGTCGCGGCGCGCGCGGCGCTGGCGCAGCAGGTCCCAGCACTGGTCGAGTGCTTCCTCCAGTCGCCGCAGCTGCCGCTGCTCTTCTTCCGGGGCGAGTTTGCCGTGCTGCACCCGTTCCCGCAGCTCGTGCTCCTGGTCGACCAGCGCCTGTACCTGCTGAAGGATCTGTTTCTCGTCCATCCGCTCTCCTCGAACGGCAGGTTCTACACGGTCAATCGAGCGATCGGCCGGCCACTCCGTGCGTGCCGGGTGATGGTGAACCCGGCACGCTGGAACATCGTGACGGTTCCGGTGAACAGTTCTGCTCCCGGCCGCTTCTCCCCCACGGTGTCCACGGGGTACGCCTCGACCACTGCCGCATGCTGCGACCGCGCGTACGCCACCGCGCCGTCGAGCAGCGCGGTGCCGACGCCTTTGCGGCGGTGCGGGGCCGGGATCCAGAAGCACACCAGCGACCAGACGCCCAGCTCGTCCGGCTGCGCCGGTCCGATGGCGCGCGACCGCAAGATCCGCTCGAACTGTTCCCGCGGCGCCATCGACACCCAGCCGACAGGCCCGCCACCGTCGTAACCGAGCAGCCCCGGCACTGCACCTTCGCGGGTCAGCCGCTGCAGCAACCGGCGGTTCGCCGGCCCGTCGTAGTCCTTGGCGCGAACCCGGAACCAGGCACACCAGCAGTTGCTGTACGCGCCGTTCGGGCCGAAGAACGCCACCAGATCGTCCCAGCGGTCCGGTGTCACCGGCTGCACGGCCACGGTCACGCCGGTGATTCTCACCTGCCTGCGGATCTGGACACCTGCCGGACCAGTATTAGCCTGGCCACACGATGAGCATGCCCGGGCGGGTCAGGATGTCTTCGGCCGTGCTGGCCGCGGGAGCCGTCTTCGCCACCGGGCCGGCGGCCGCGGTAGAGGTACGCCCGTTGGAGCCGCGCTTCGGTGAGCGGGTCACCGGTGACATCAGCATCGCCAGCGGCTACGCCAGGGCAACTGCCGCACGCCCAGCCGGTAGCACGCTGCTCTTCGCCGGCCTGTACTGGGGTGGCTGGCTTCCGGCCAACTCAGCGGCCGCAAGCCGTGCGACCGTGCGGGTGGGATCAGCCGCACCGGCCACCGTCACGGCCGATCAGCTCGACACCCATCCGACCGGGGGCTTCGGCGCGGTCGCGGACGTCACGGCGCTGTTCGAGGACGCCGGCCCGTTCGTGGACGTCATCGTCGACGATCCGGGGAGTGAACCGTGGACGTTGGTCACGGCATGGAGTTCACCGGGCGAGCCGCTGCGCGACTTGCGCATCGTCGACGGACTCGCCAATGCGTCCGACGGCCTACCGGCCACAGTGGTCGTCGACGGCCTTTCCACGCCAGGGCGCGGGCCGATCCAAGCGTCTGTCAACGTCGTAGCTTATGGCGACGACGCGCGCGGCAGCGCCCAAGTCGCGCCCGGCCAGTCCATTGCCAGGGTGCCCGTTACAGCCGAGGACGGGGAGACACTCATCGCCGCGGTGACGACCTCGACGGAGGCATCCGCGGTCACCGACCTGGCGCTGACCGCGCAGGTGAATCCGCGGACTGCCCGGCCAGGCGACACGGTCGAGTTCGCCGTCACGATCAGAAACCGCGGTCCAGATGACCAGACCGGCCCAGCGACGCTAACCGTCCGACCACCCGACGGACTGGAACCAGATGCCTTGTCGCTGTACGTCAGCAACGGAGCCTGCGGCCTCAGCCGAGCTGGAGCGGTCTGCGCCGTCGACCCGCTGGGCGCCGGTGACGACGCCGAGCTGAGGTTCACGTCGACGGTCGACGCCGACACCAGCGGCAGCCTCACCACCCTCGCCCGGGTGTTGGCTCCAACAGCGGACACCGATCCGGTGGCCGCCAACGACGCCGCTACAGCGGACCTCCGGGTGGACCGCTCGTCCCGTGACGCGTCCACGACCACGCCGCGGGAGAACATGCCAACGCCACCCGCCGAGCCGGCATCCACTGATCAGGGGACCACGGGGGGCGGTCCTCCCAAACCGGGCGAGTCCGCCCAGGCCGCCGAGACCCCGACCGCAGACCGAACCCGGCCAGCGGAACGTCGCGGCGTCGCCAAGCCCATTACCAATCCGGGGGGTTCCGCTGATCATCAACAGCGGTAACATCTGTACCAATAGATCTACCGGCGCGAAGCGAACCGGTCGAGGTGTCCCGTGGCCGACAATGGTGGTGGAGCTGCTGCCGCGGGCGTGGTGCTCGGCATCATCATGGCCGCCCAGCTCGGCAACTGGGGGTCGGACAACCCGGATTCGGACGTTTCCGTGGGGAGGGACCGCACAGAGTCGTCGGGCATCGACGACGGCGCGCCGAGCGACGGGTCGAGCGGCATCCCTGGCGTGGGGCTCGACGTTCCAGGGGTGATCCGAACCACCGGCCGCGACGGCACCACGGTGGCGTTGACGTTCTCCAGCGGGCCCGATCCCCGCAACACCCCGCAAACGCTCGACATCCTCGCCGATCGCGGTGTGGACGCGACCTTCTGCGTGATCGGCGCAGCCGCACAGGAACACCCGGAGCTGGTGGGGCGGATCGCGGCCGAGGGGCACACGCTGTGCAACCAGACTGCGAGCGCCGACTTCGGGCTGTACGGCCAGGACGACGCGACCATCCGGCTGGAGATCAGCGGCGGCACCGCCAGCATCCAGGCGGCCGCGCCAAATGCTCCGGTCCCGTTCTTCCGGGCGCCGGGCGGCAACTTCTCCGCCGAGCTCGTGGACGCCGCCGAAGATGCCGGGCAGGCGTCGCTGGGGTGGAACGTGGACCCGCGGGACTGGGAGACCCTCGACGCGGCGGCTATCCGCGATGCCGTGGTGGACAACGTCCAGCCTGGTTCCATCGTCATCCTCCATGACGGTGTTGACGACATGAACCAGACCGTCGACGCGTTGCCCGGCATCATCGACGACTTGCAGGCGGCGGGGTACACGTTCGTCATTCCGGCGTCGTGACCCGGCCGTACGCGGTCGTCGACCTTGACGGAGTCCTCGCCGACGTCACCGCCCGGCTGCACCACATCGAAGGGCGCGGCAAGGACTGGGACGCCTTCTTCGCGGGCATCCCGGACGACCCGGCATATCCCGAAGGGCTCGCCATAGCTCGTGAGCTCGCCGCCCAACACGACCTGGTCTACCTCTCTGGCCGACCGGAGAGGACTCGGGCGGACACCGAGTCTTGGTTGCGCCGGCACGGCGCTCCGCTGGCGCCGGTCCTGCTGCGCCGCGACGACGACCGGCGTCCTTCCCGAGTCGTCAAGGTGGGCTTGTTGCGCGGGCTCGCCGCCGAGCGGCCCGTCGCGGTGGTGGTCGACGACGACCCGCAGGTGTGCCGGGCCGCCGAAGCGGCCGGCTTCCAGGTGTACGAAGCGACCTGGAGCCGGCCGCAGCCGACCCTGATCGACGCCCAGGAGCGGCTGGGCAAGACCTGACACCGCCATCTTGCTTCGATCGACAGCGTCCACGTGTGACCCGATGAGACATGTCGCCCAGTCCTGGGTGTGCGATGCGCGCCGGTGATGCGCTGTTCGGCGCTGCCCAGCGGCCGCTGGCGGAGGTCGCTGTCCTGGTGAGCACAAGCGACTCACGGGCGAAGTTTGCCCGCCGCTGACAGACCACGTTGGTGGAGCCTGTCTAAGCCGTCAGCCGCGGTAGCGGCCGCGGCCGCTGCCACGGACGGGTCGGTCTTGGCCGGAGCCCATCACGAGGCTTGTCGGTACATCACCAGGCCTACAGGCCTGGTGATGTACCGACAAGCATGGTGTACGTGGTCATTCCGGAGCGTTACTGGGCCAGCCGCTCCACGAGTGCTCCGTAGAGGCCCGGCAGCCGAGCGGCGACCGGGACGATGCGCCGGCGCAGTGCCGGCCGGGTCGCGGCACCGACCAGCATGGTTGTCAGCAGCCGGTAGTAACGGCTCAGCCGACGCCAGTCGCGCTCGTAGGCGGCCGGATCGTCGCGGACGATGGCAGCCACGGCGGCCCGCGCCTGCGCAAGGCCGAGCCGGATGCCTTCGCCGGTGAGCGCGTCAACATAGCCGGCGGCGTCACCGACGAGCAGCGCCCGGCCCCTCGTTCGGCGCGACGTCGTCTGCCACAGCGGCCCGGCACCGCGTAGTTCGCTTCCGACCGGCGCGCCGCGCAGCCGGTCTCGCAGCTGCGGCGCAGCCGACACCACTTCGGCGTAGTCGAGGCCACGGGCGCCGAGCACGGCAACGCCGACCAGCTCATCCCCTACCGGGGTGACGTATGCCTCTCCCGCGGGCGACCAGTGGACCTCCACGACGTCGCTCCACGGCTGCAGGCGGTAGTGCCGGCGGACGCCGTAGCGGACGACCGGAACCCCCGGTCCGGCCAGGCCCAGATCTCGGCGAACCAGAGAGTGCAGGCCGTCGCAGCCGAGCAACCACCGACCCTGCACCCCACCGGCGGACACCGATACGCCGGTCGCGTCCGCGCGGACGGCGTCGACCCGCCGGGATTCCACCCGCACGCCGAGCTCCGCGGCGCGCGCAGACAGGGCCGCGTGCAGGGCGGTCCTCCGCACGCCCAGCCCTGGGCCCGACCGGAAGCGGTGCTCGACCGCCGCCGCGCTGTCGACGTACCTGATGCCGTAGAACTCGCGGCCGGCGGGACGGACGCCCAACCGGGCCAACGCGCGTACCGCGCCGGGCATCAGACCTTCCCCGCATGCCTTGTCCAGCGGCGTCGTTCGCGGTTCGTAGACCAGCACGGACAACCCGGCCAAGCGCGCCTCGATGGCGGCCGCCAGTCCGACCGGCCCGCCGCCCGCGACGAGGACGTCGACGTCGGCGGTCACCGTACGGTGGCGAGGGCGCGTTCCTCCACCGGGATCCGCACCGACATCAACGCGATGTTCGCCGCCGTGAACACGACCGCGGTTACCCACGCGGTGTGCACCAGCGGTAGCGCGGCTACCTCGGCCGCCACCGCGACGTAGTTGGGATGCCGCAGCCACCGGTACGGGCCGTGCGTCACCAACGGCAAACCCGGCACGACGATCACCCGGGTGTTCCATTGGTTGCCGAGCGTGGCCACGCACCACCAGCGCAGCGCCTGCGCAGCGAGCACCACGGCGAGCATCGGCCAACCCAGCCACGGCAGGAACGGCCGGTCCGCGGCGACGACTTCCACCACGCAGGAGATGAGCAACGCCGCGTGCACGGCCGCCATCACCGGGTAGTGGGCACGCCCGTACTCGACGCCTCCGCGTGCGAACGCCCATCGAGCATGCCGGCTGGACACGACCAGCTCGACCAGCCGCTCGCCGGCAACCGCCGCCACCAGCAGGAAGTACGCGATCACGCGGCCTTCGACTCCGGCCAGCGGAGCGGCACCAGTTTGCAGCAGAAGCCAGGCCCACGCATGGTTCGCTTCCCGAAAGCCGCTGAGCCGCCCATACGTTCCACCGGAAGCACGAGGTGGCGGGTACGGACACCGCTCGCGGCCTGGAAGCGTTGCATGGCGGCGAGTTTCTGCCCGGACCGGCCGAGGATGTCGGATCCGCCGGTGGTGGTCGCTGACTTGTGGTGCCTGTGGGGCGGCAGCGCCGTCACGGCGGAGACGACCCGAGTCACCGGTTCATGGTGCCAGACGAGTCGATCCCACCAGTGCGGAGCTTGGAGCCGAGACGAAGCGCAGCAGAGTTGAGGCGGAGTGCGACCGTCGAATCGCGCACGGGCTACGCTCGCCGGATGCCCACGGACATGGATGCGACGTTCCTCGCGCTGCCGATGCGCGCGCTGGGCGACGCCGCGCTGCAACGGGCGCAGGAGCTCTCCGTGCAGCATGCCGACTTCCGGCTGGAACGGATTCGCAGTCAGCACATCTCGCTGCGCGACGGCCGGCTGGAGGGAACCCACGACGGGGAGGACGTCGGTTTCGGGGTGCGGGTCGTGCACGAGGGGACGTGGGGCTTCGCCGCGGCCGTGGATCTGACCACGGACGAGGCGGTGCGCGCGGTGGAGCAGGCAGTCGAGATCGCGCGCACAGCACACGACATGAGCCCGCAGCGCATCGACCTGGCGGACGAGCCGGTCTATCCGAACCGCACGTGGACCTCCGCGTACCGGATAGACCCGTTCACCGTTACCGAGGCCGACAAGATCCAAGTGATGGCCGACTACTCTCGGCGGGTCCTCGACCATCCCAGAGTGGACCACGTCACCGCCCACCTCGGGCAGGTGCTGGAGGGCAAGTACTACGCGGACACGTCCGGCACCGTCACCACGCAGCAACGTGTCCGGCTGCATCCGGTCGTCGAAGCCCTGGCCGTCGACACCGCCGGCGGTGGGTTCGAGACGATGCGGACACTCGCCGCGCCGGCCGGGCGCGGCTGGGAGTACGTCACCGGCAGTGACGGCGTCGTCCATTGGGACGCGGTGCTAGAGGAGCTTCCGGAACTGCTCACCGAGAAGCTCGCAGCTCCCAGCGTCGAGCCTGGTGAGTACGACCTGGTGATCGACCCGACCAACCTCTGGCTCACCATCCACGAGTCGATCGGGCACGCTACCGAGCTGGACCGGGCGCTGGGCTATGAAGCCAACTACGCCGGCACGTCGTTCGCGACGCCGGACAAGCTCGGCAACCTGAATTACGGCTCGCCGCTGATGCACGTCACCGCCGACCGTATTGCCCCCCACGGCCTGGCCACCATCGGCTTCGACGACGAGGGTGTCGAAGCCCAGCGGTGGGACATCGTCCGCGACGGCATCTTGGTCGGTTACCAGCTGGACCGGCAGATGGCCCGGATGATGGCCGACACGCTCGACACCAGCCGGTCGAACGGCTGTGCGTACGCCGACTCCCCCGGCCACGTGGCCGTCCAGCGGATGGCCAACGTCTCGTTGCAGCCAGCGGACGGCGGGCCGAGCACCGCGGAGCTCATCGAGCAACTCGACCGTGGCATCTACATCGTGGGCGACAAGTCGTGGTCGATCGACATGCAGCGGTACAACTTCCAGTTCACCGGCCAGCGGTTCCACCGGATCGAGAACGGCCAGCTGGCCGGCCAGCTGAAGGACGTCGCCTACCAGGCGACCACGACCGATTTCTGGAGGTCGATGGCGGCCGTCGGGGGGCCGCAGACGTACGTGCTGAGCGGCGCGTTCAACTGTGGCAAAGGCCAGCCGGGGCAAGTGGCGCCCGTCTCACACGGCTGCCCCGCCGCGCTGTTCCGCCAGGTGCGCATCCTCAACACCGCGGCGGAAGGCGGGCGTTGAGATGACTGCGCCGATGACACCGCAGCAGATCGTGGAGCGTTGCCTGGAGCTGTCCAAGGCGGACGGTTGCGTCGTGCTTGTCGACGAGTCCCACAGCGCGAACCTGCGATGGGCGAACAACACGCTGACGACCAACGGGGTAATGCGCTCCCGGTCGGTCACCGTCGTGTCGACTATCGCCGACGGTTCCGGTACGGCTTCGGGCGTCGTGGCGCGCAGCGCCGTCACACCGGAAACGCTGGAGTCGCTGGTGCGGGCGTCGGAGGAGACTGCGCGCCACAACGGGCCCGCAGAGGACGCCCGGCCGCTCGTCGAGGGAACCGCCGCCAGCGGCTGGGACCAGCCCAGCGGCGAGACCTCAGTCGGTGTGTTCGGAAGCCTCTCCCCTGCCCTGGGCGAGGCGTTCGCCCGCGCGTCGCGGGAAGGCCGCCGGTCGTACGGGTACGTCGAGCACTCGGTGGCGACCACTTACCTGGGCTCGTCTACTGGCCTGCGGCTGCGCCACGAGCAGCCCACCGGGCACATCACGATCACAGCCAAGTCCGCCGACCTGCAGCGCTCGGCGTGGGTGGGCCAGGCGTCCCGCGACGTATCCCAAGTCGACGTCACCGCGCTCGACGCCGAGCTCGTCCGCCGGCTGGGCTGGGCGAAACGCATCGTGGAACTGCCGGCCGGGCACTACGACACAGTGCTCCCGCCAAGCGCCGTCGCTGATCTGATGATCTACCTTTACTGGACGATGAGCGCACGCGACGCACACGACGGCCGAACGGTGTTCTCCAAGCCCGGCCAGGGCACCCGGGTGGGCGAGCGGCTGTCGGCGCGGGCAGTGTCGCTGTGGTCTGACCCGGCCGCGGCAGGCGTGCAGTGTGCACCGATCGTCGTGGCCCACGCGTCCAGCGCTGAGCACAGCGTCTTCGACAACGGCCTGCCGGTGCGGCGCACCGCCTGGATCGCCGACGGGACACTGCGTGCACTGCTGCAGACCCGCCACTCCGCGGAAGTCACCGGCCTGGATGCGACGCCGCCGATCGACAATCTCGGTCTGACCGTCGACGGCTCGGCAGGGTCGGTGGACGATCTCGTCTCGGGCGTGGACAGGGGGCTGTTGCTCACCTGCCTGTGGTACATCCGCGAAGTAGATCCACAGACCCTGTTGCTCACCGGACTGACCCGCGACGGCGTCTACCGGATCGAGGACGGGGAGGTCAGCGGCGCGGTGAACAACTTCCGGTTCAACGAGAGTCCGGTCGCGTTGCTGGACCGCATCGGAGCGGCCGGCGGCACGTCGCCGGCGTTCAGCCGGGAGTGGGGCGACTACTTTCCACGCACCGCCATGCCGCCGCTGCGCGTACCGGATTTCAACATGAGCTCCGTCTCCCCCGCTTCCTGAACCGCTGACCTGCGCTTATGTCATCCGGCCACCTCCCGAGTCCGCGCACATTCCGCGAGAGCCGCATCCAGGATCGTCCTGGCGCGGTCGTCGTCATCCGGCCACCATGCGAATAGGCGCCGAGCGCTACCGCTGGCGATGCATGGCCCAGGATCGACTGGACCCGCTTCACCGACGCCGGCAATCAACGCCGATGCGGCGTAGTGGCGCTAGTCATGCGTCCCGAACGTCGCACCGACCAATATTCGCCGCCGATACACCGCCGATACACCATCGGGTGGCGCTAGATCGCCGGTGTTCACGGGCCACCTGATCATTAGACGGGTCACAGCACATGCTCAAGGGCATGAGCGCAAGCTGCGCCGCGCATCGGCATCTCCCGGCGACCCGCCGCGTCCAAGCGGGTGTCCCCGCGGTCTGATGGGGTGGCATCCTCGCAAGGGTGGGCATCGGGGCGTGGCGGACGGCCGGTTGGAGCCTCGTTGTCGTGCTGCTGGCCACCGGCTGCGGCAGGGCAGAGCCGGTCGCTGCCCCCGCCGCCTCCACCGGTCCGCCCGTTTCCCCCACTGCCATCTCGCGGAGCCTCGTCCCGGCTCCGGGCCGCCTGGACCCCTCAAGCTCGGCGCCAACCGCGACCGGCGCCACGCCCACCTCCGCCGGATGGGTGCTCGGTGCCCGGCCACTGCCCCAGAACCCGGACGGCTCGGTCCCACCCCAAGAGACGCCACCGGAGTTGCAGGACCGGCGGTTGCCCACCCTCGACCTCCTGCCACCTCCGGCCGGCGGCCGCTTCGCCGCCACCATCGATCCGGTCACGCCGGACATCCGGCAGCGGATGGGCAGCAGCTGGTCACCGGGCTGCCCGGTGCCGCTGGCGGAGCTGCGCTACCTGACCCTCACGTTCTGGGGGTTCGACGACCGGACGCACACCGGTGAGCTGGTTGTGCACGCGGCGATAGCCGAGGAGGTCGTCGAAATCTTCCGGGATTTGTTCCATGCCCAATTCCCGATCGAGGAGATGCGGCTGGTGACCACCACCGATCTTCAGGCTGCCCCGACGGGCGATGGCAACAACACCGCCGCCTTCGTCTGCCGAACCGCCCGCGGGTCGACCAGGTACTCGGAGCACGCCTACGGCCTGGCGGTCGACGTGAACCCGTTCCAGAACCCCTACATTCGGAGGGAGATCGTTCTCCCAGAGCTGGCCAGGTCCTACACCGACCGCACGGTGCTCCGGCCCGGGATGCTGGTCGAGGGGTCCCCGGCCGTGACCGCGTTCACCCGGCGCGGGTGGGAGTGGGGCGGCGCCTGGCGGTCCGTCCGGGACCCCATGCACTTCTCCGCCCGGGGTGGGTGACCGGGCTTGCTGTTGCACTGCCCGTCTGCCGACGGGTGTGCGGGACGTCCGCGGTGCGGCGCTGCGGTGGTGGTGCGGACCCGCGCCTGTGCCAGCGGCAGCCCACGACGCCGGCACCGAGGATCACGACGACGTTTGCGCACGTGTCGTTTACGGCGCGACGCTGCCTTACGGGTCGTCGTCGCACCGCCCGTCGTACTCGCCGAAGCGATCCCCGTGTTCACGGGCGCGGTCCCCCCGTCGTCGAGTGATGGGTCAGGCGAGGCGCCGCCGCAGATCGCCGACGAGCGAGCAGTTCGGCTCACCCGTGGCGGGCAGGCTGACACCGGCCTGCGGCACCGGGGAGTCCGTGACGAGGCGCCACCGCACGTCCCCAGACTCGGGCACTCGACCGGACGACGAACCGCAATACCGTGGCAGGGTGACGCGAACCAGACCCGATCGTGGCGACCTGCTGGTCGCCGGGCAGATACTTTGCGGCGCAGGCCTGCTGTGGCCGGGGCGCTCCCGTTGGGCCGTGCCGGCCGTTGTCCGGCTGGGCGCTGTGGGAGCCGTGGCGGCCGGTTCCATGGTCGCGCTCGCCGGCGCGCGCTGGTTGGGCCGGGAGCTGCGCTCGCACCCGCAGCCTTCGGCCGGCGCGGTACTGCGCACCGACGGACCGTACGCCGCGGTTCGCCACCCCATCTACGCCGGGCTGCTGCTGGGAGCGGGCGGGATGGCGCTCCTGCGCGCCCGACGGGAGCCGCTGCTCGCGGTGGCGGTGCTCGCCGGAGTCCTGCACGTCAAGGCTCGGTACGAGGAAGGCCTGCTCCGCGCCCGATTCGGCGCCGCGTACGACGCGTACGCGGCACACGTGCCACGTTTCGTGCCGAAACTGACGCTCCAGCGTCGCAGTGGCCACTGGGACCTGCCAAACGGTGCGGTTGCGACAGGTCGAAATGGCGAGGTTTCCGGAGATGGGCACGCCGGTCGAGCGTCAGCATGACTGGTCACAGACACGCCTACGCCGCGGTTTCGGGCCCAGTGCCTGACACCCCGTTGACGCAGCTCTCCAGCTCGTATTGGAGCACAGGCTTGTCCGGCCTGACGGGTTCGCCGGCGTTGGCTGGCCGACGCGATCGGTCAGGGCTGGCCGAACGCCTCGGGCGGCGG
>JACVRX010000085.1 GCA_014534205.1 Jiangellaceae bacterium | reverse complement strand
GTTCGACGCCGACCGCTACGGCGTCGTTGGCGAACAGGGTGTCGAGGAGCCGACACCGGTCGGCGTGCCGGTCGACGGCTTGCTCGAGGCGCCGGTCGTAATCCCGCGGTGCGGGGGTGGGCCGGTCCGGGGGAGCCAGACGGCGGCGGCGTCACCGCCGTCGGTGAGCTACAGCGCTGGCCGCGGTGCGCTACGACTGCGACGTGTTGACTGCCACGCCGCGGCTGTATGCCGGCCTCGACCGGGGACATGATCCTGCCGATCGAGGACTGACGGTCGGTGTCGAGCCGTCGAGATGGGTGCCTGCCGGCCGCGCTGCCCGTGATCTGCCGAGCTGGTAGCGGCTTGGTGCGGACTCCAATGCTGGTAACGGTACGGAAGCCTTGCCGTCGTGGTCGTTGAGCTGCTGGTAACGCTTCAGGTGGCGGTCGGGTTGCCTCACCGGGCCCTGGCGGAATCGATGCGACGTCGAGGTTCGATCGGCGGGGCAGCACCTCGGAAGGAAGATCCTACGATGCTTAGGTGTAGTAATGACGTCTCGTGATCGTCGTGCCGATCCGGCGCTAGCCGGACGTGGCGGCACGTCGGGTCCTTGACGAGGCGCGGTAACGGGCGCCGTAACGGCCGATCATCGGTCTGGGCGCACGGGGCGGCACGACTAGCGACAGGGCGGCACGCGACGTGTCACTGTGTCCGGCTTTGCGAATGTATGGGCATCGCATGAGATGTCGTGACACAACTGTCAGAAAACTGGGGGTCAAGGGGTCGCAGGTTCAAATCCTGTCGTCCCGACCGTATGAGCAGCGGAAACGCTGCCACGGTCGGTCCTAGGTGGACGTTACTCGTTACCGCAAGGACCTGGATTCGGCTGCTGTTCTCGTTACCGCGGTAGTGACAATCTACCCGGAAACGGGCATTCGATGGTCCCGCAGCCTCGTGGTGGCGGTTCTGCGGAACGAGATCTGACGAGGAATCAAGGGGCGGTCGTGTCAACGACGCGCTCGTGATGTCGTTCCATTCGGTGCCTGCTGCGGTACGGCTCAGGGGAGTGGGGCACCAGGTCGTTGGGGCGATACGTTGCGTCGAACGCGGCGGCCGTCGTCCTGTACAAGGTGAGCCTGACCCCGTGAACTCGCAGCCCGGTCGACCACGGAGCACTGCGCACCCCGCCACATCGGTACTGAGTAGGTCTTCATCCAGGTAACCCGACTTCAGGGGTGGTCGGGGAGTTCCTGATGAAGGGTGTACCGACGGGGCACCCCATTGCGATCGCTACCGAGCCGTGTGGCGCGGCACCTCCAAGAACCCCGCCCACCAGCCCCGGCCTGCAACGAGCCCGGCCGATGCGAGGCGGGTACCGCAGTAGTTCGGTGATAACGACGGGCACCCGCGCTTGCGCGTCACCGAGGGTATTTACGGGCAGGGTGGCAACGATAGTCCGGCGGTGCTGTTGAGGCGGACCTCCATGGCACCGGTGGCCGGCACTTCCGCGGCGAGGCGAACGGCGTTGATCGCGGTGCGGACCTCCTCGGCGGTGAAGTCGCTGCCGTCGCCGTCGAGCTGGTCCACGGCCTCGCAGTCGCAGACCACGGAGCCGGAGAGCCCGAGCTCGCCTCTGCGCAGGTCTTGAGCCCGTTGAAGCTGGAGTAGCTGAGCATCGCCGAGCCGACGCCACGCCGGATGGCCTCCCGGAACGGCAGCAGGTGCGTCCGGCTCAGCTCGGCCTCTCGCCCTGGCAACCGGACCGCATGGTGATCACGGACGGATCAGGAGCTTCAGCACCTCGTGGCGGTGCGGTCGGCCTTGCTCGTCCGCATTCCGAAGCTCATGGTGCGCGGAGCCAGCCGGCCGAACCTCGATCCGATATTGCCGAGGTCTCGCGTCGAGGTTCGGGACCGAGGCACGCTCTCGAAGGGCTGGCGCTCATGCCGGGTGCCCCAGTGACGCCTCCGGCTAGCGTGACGCCGAAAGGCTGGTGTCGCTGGTGGTAGCGGCCCAGGAGGCAAGGAGCGTGAGGGCGTGGGCGGTCGGCGAGTCGGGTTCGGCCGCGTAGATGGTCATGGTGAGGTCCGGCTGGGCGCGCAGTTCCATGCTCTCGTACGCCAGGGCGAGGCCGCCCACGACATGGTGGTGGAAGTGCTTGACGCCGGTGCCGTGGATACGGACGTTGTGCGCGCCCCACCGGCGGCGGAACTCGTCGCTGCGGGTGGACAGCTCGCCGACCAGATCGTGCAGGCCCTTGTCGTGGGGGTCGATGCCGGCCGCGGTGCGCAGGTTCGCCACGAGCATGTCCGCGGCGAGGTTCCAGTCCGGGTAGAAGCGGCGGGCAGCGCTGTCGAGGAACGTGAACCGGCCGAAGTTCGGCACGGCGGTGGTGTCGGTGTAGACGTCGCTGTACATGGCCCGGCCGGGCAGGTTGGCGGCGTGGCCACTGCCCGTGACCCCAGCGGGTCCTCGATACCGTCGGGCAGCACGCCGAACGTGCCTTGGTCACGAAGGTGTACCAGCCCATGGGGGTTCGGTCTGAACGACCGCCGGCCACCCGATCAAGGTCCGGATGCATCATGCCGCCGGATCCGGCTCTGAAGACGAGCTACGGATCAGCACCGAGCGCCATGACAGCGCCTGGTACAGGAGCCCGCAGGCCCGTGCCACGGACGCTCGACCGCGCTGAGCGACCCTTCACATTCGCTTACCGCCCGTCGCTGGGTGGTACCAGCAGTACACGTCTCCACAGAGACTCGCTGAACCGCCGATTCCGTGATGACCTGGGAGTACAAGTCACACCCTGCTATTGGAGGACGTCATTCTTACCGTCAACGCCATCGCTGCGACCTCGGCCACCGAACCGCTCGTGCGTACCACGATCGAGCGGCGCGATGTGGGGCCGCGCGACGTTCTCATCCAGATCCGCTACGCCGGCATCTGCCACTCCGACATCCACACCGTCCGTGGCGAGTGGGGCACCGTGCCCTACCCGCTGACGGTTGGGCACGAGATCGTCGGCCAGGTCACCGCGGTCGGCGCCGAGGCCACCAAGCACGCCGTCGGCGACCGGGTCGGCGTCGGTTGCATGGTCAACTCGTGCCGGGAATGCGAGAACTGCCGCGCCGGCCAGGAGCAGTACTGCCTGAAGGGCAACACCCAGACCTACGCCGGCGTCGACCGCGACGGCACCGTCACGCAGGGCGGCTACTCGACCCACATCGTCGTCGACGAGGACTTCGTGCTGCGCGTGCCCGAGAGCATCCCGTACGAGACGGCGGCGCCGCTGCTGTGCGCCGGCGTCACCACGTACTCGCCGCTGGCGTACTGGAACGCCGGCCCCGGCAGGAAGGTTGCCGTGGTCGGCATGGGCGGCCTGGGCCACATGGCGGTCAAGATCGCCGCGGCCATGGGCGCCGAGGTCACCGTGCTGTCGCAGACCCTCGGGAAGAAGGACGACGGGCTGGCTTTCGGCGCCGAGCACTACTACGCCACCAAGGACCCGGTGACCTTTGAGGTGCTCAGGAACAGCTTCGACCTGATCGTCAACACGGTCAGCGTGCCGATCGACATGGCCGCCTACCTTGGCCTGCTGCGCCTGGACGGCACGCTGGTGAGCGTGGGCGCCCCGCCGGAGCCGCTGCCGGTGCCCGTGTTCGCGCTGTTCGGCAACCGGCGCTCGTTCGCCGGCTCCTCGATCGGCAGCATCGCCGAGACGCAGGAGATGCTGGACTTTTGCGCCGAGCGGGGCATCGCGCCCGAGGTCGAGGTCATCGGCGCCGACGCCGTCGACGAGGCGTACGAGCGGGTGCTCGCCTCCGACGTGCGCTACCGGTTCGTCATCGATGTCGACACCCTGAGCTGATGCGTCCTCTCAGATGGGGCCGGTCACGCTTCGCGGCGTGCCCATCGCATCTTAACCCGGCCGCGCCGTGCCGGTCGTGATCGTCGGTCCCGGACGGGACCGACGAGCCGGACCAGCAGGCCGCCATGTGGCCGGGCCGGTGGCCATTCTGGATCGCACCTGGCTTCGGCAAGCCGGCTGCGCTCAAAGCTGCCCGGCCGTTGTGCGGAGACCACGGATGGGGGACGCCCAGGAGTCGAGTAACGCCAGAGCCTGCTCGGTGGTGGAGCCGGGTTCGGCGACGTAGAGGGTCAGGGTCAGCCCCGGTTCGGAGATCATGTCGACGCTCTCGTAGGCGAGCTCCAGGTCACCGACGTCGCGGTGGTGGAACAGCTTGACCCCGGCGCCGTGGTAGCGCACGTTGTGGGCGCTCCAGCGGCGGCGGAAGGCTTCGCTGCGGGCGTCCAGTTCGCCGACGAGATCCTGCAGGTCGTCGTCGTGGGGGTCGCGGCCGGCTTCGGTGTGCAGGATGGCGACGCAGGTGTCGGCGGCCTCGTCCCAGTTGGGGTAGAAGTCGCGCGAGTCGTCGTCGAGGAAGGTGTACCGGGCGAAGTTCGGCTGGCTGCCGGGCATGCGGTCGTAGAACGCGGAGTACATGGCCCGGCCGAGGTCGTTGGTGGCGAGCAGGTCCATCCGGCCGTTGCGAATGATCGCAGGTGCGGTGAACGTGTCGAGCACCCGTTGCAGGTTGGGGCGAGGGGACCACCGTTTCGCGGGGCGGCGGCGGGGCCGCATACCGGCGCTGGTGCCGTCGGCGGCGTGGGCGAGGTGGAACAGGTGTGCCCGTTCCGCGTCGTCGAGCTGCAGGGCACGGGCGATGGCGTCGAGGACCGAGGCGGACACCCCGGCGATAGCGCCGCGTTCCAGCCGGGTGTAGTAGTCGAGGCTGATCTTGGCGAGTAGTGCGACCTCGGTGCGACGGAGCCCGGCCACGCGCCGGCGCCTGCCGTTGTCGGACAACCCAGCCTGCTCCGGGGTGATCCTCGCCCGACGGGAGGTCAGGAAGTCGCGGACCTCTTTCCGGCTGTCCACCACCACACGTTACGTCTTCTCGGCCGCCAGGGGCAGGTTCGTCGGTGCGCGATCTGACAGACGCTTCTCGTCGACCGCGACCGTGCGGGTCCGGCCGTCACGCTACCTGCCGTCAGCGGATCGCTTGGGAGGCTCTATCAGTGCCCCTCTGTGTCGTTGACGGGTACGGTGCCGAAGCGCAAGCTGCCGTCAATAGACGCCCGTCTCCGTCGGAGTCCCGTCCCCGGACTCCAGGCGGGCATGGGGGAATGGCGGGTCGATCACCCTCTCCATTGCGCCTCGCAGCTATTGCACCGCTGCGATCGTGCGGCTTCGCTGCCGGCGTGGATCGGTGACCTGGTCCGTCTCTTCCCACCGAGGAGGCATCCATGTCGCTCAATGCACGATCGGGTGCGACCGGCAGATCGCGCCGGCGCGGGCGTGCGGTGGTGGCGGTTACGGTGGCGGTGGCGGTGTGGGCGGCAGTGCTGCCGACCGCTGCGCAGGCGGACTCACACCTGCCGTGGATGAATGCGTCGCTGTCGCCGGATCAGCGGGTGGCGCTGCTGTTGCCGCAGATGACGTTGGAGGAGAAGGTCGCGTTCATGACCGGGGACGGCCCTCCGGCTGGGGAGCCGCTCGCCTTCTACAACGCCGGCATCCCGCGGCTGGAGGTTCCGGATCTGCGCATGGCCGACATCGGCCCGGGTGTGCGCTTCTCGTCGCCTGCGGACCCCAACTTCACCGGCCCACCGACCACTGCCTTCCCGATGGACCTCGCCATCGCCGCGACCTGGAACACCGCCTGGATGGAGCCGCTGGGCGAGGCGGTCAAGGAGGAGGCGCGTCGGACGCGGCACAACGCGGTGCTGGGCCCGAACGTCGACATCGCCCGCAACCCGTTCTGGTCGCGCATCGGTGAGACCTTCGGCGAGGACCCGCTGCTGTCGGGCCAGATGGCCGCGCGGTTCGTGCGGAGCGTGCAGGCCGATCGGGACATGGCCCTGAATCTCAAGCACTACAACCTCTACACGCAGGAGACGAACCGCCGCCGTGGCGGGCAGCTGACGTCGAACGCGATCGCCGCCGAGCGCACCATCCAGGAGATCTACACCCGGCCGTGGGCCGGGCCGGTCGCCGAAGGGTTGGCGTCGGTGATGTGTTCGTACAACCGCACCAACGGCGAGCACGGCTGCGAACACGGCTACCTGCTCGAGCAGGTGCTGCGCCGCCAGCTCGGCTTCGCCGGGTTCGTCCTGACCGACTACGGCGCGTCCTACCCACACACGGTCGACTCGATCGAGGACGGGATGGACATGGAGACCGGCGAGATCGTCGCCTACGGGCCGGCGCTGCTGGCCGCGGTGCGTGACGGCCGGGTCAGTGAGACGCTGGTCGATCAGCGGGTCAGCAACATCCTGCGGGTGTACTTCGCGTTCGGGGTCTTCGATCGCCCGCTGCCCGCCTCCTACCAACAGGTGCCCGTCGAGGAGCACGGCGGACTGGCCCGCGAGGTCGAGCAGGAAGCGATCACGCTGCTGTGGAACCGCGACCGGGTACTGCCGTTGCAGCCGTCGCGGCGGACGCAGTCGATCGCGGTGGTCGGTCAGGGCGCGAACTGGGCCGCGCAGCAGTGCTGCGCCGGCGCGGTGACCAACCCGACGTACACCATCACCCCGTTCGAGGGCATCCGCGACCGCGCTGCGGGCGGGGTCGACGTCCGCTTCGAGCGGGGCAGCGAGCCGGCCCACCCGGCCGATCTGGCGCCGGGTCCGGACGCCGTACCATCGTCGGTGTTCTCCCCGCCCGGCGTGCCCGGTGCGACCGGCGTGCAGGCTCAGTTCTGGAACAACACCACGTTCTCCGGCGCGCCGACGCTGACGCGCATCGACCCGCGCCCGGCCTTCGACTCCGGCCCAATCCAGTTCTTCGCTCTGCATCCGGAGTCGGCGCTGGCGCCGCCCGGCACGCGCTCGGCTGTCTACACCGGCACGCTCACCGCTCCGCGCACCGGCACCTACCGGCTGTCGCTGTCGGGATTCGGCACCGGACGGCTCGTCTTCGACGGTCGTGAGATCGTCTCGTTCGCCGACCAGATCGCCCCCCGGGCGTACCTGGCCGAACCCGTACAACTGCAGGCCGGCCAGGCCTACTCCTTCCGGCTCGAGTACGCCGCCACGAACGTCAGGGACGGCCTGGACCCCGGTCACGTCCGGCTGGGCTGGGTGCCGCCGCAGGGCACGCTGTCGCCCGACGTACAGGCGGCAGTGGAACTTGCCCGGGACTCCGACGTGGCCGTGGTGGTCGCCGGGCTGTGGGAGGGCGAGGCGCGTGACCGCGCCGAACTCGACCTGCCGACCGACCAGGACGAGCTGATCGACGCCGTGTCGCGGGTGAACCCGAACACGATCGTCGTGCTGCAGTCCGGCGGACCGGTGACGATGCCGTGGATCAACCAGGTCGACGGCATCATGCAGCTGTACTACGGCGGCCAGGAGCAGGGCCGCGCGCTGGCCGACGTGCTGTTCGGCGATGTCAACCCGTCCGGCAAGCTGCCCATCTCCTACCCGCGGTTCGACGCACAGCCCACGACGGAACTCGGGATCCAGAACCCGATCCTCAACTCCGAGGTCATCGACGTGCCGTACAACGAGGGCGTGTTCGTCGGCTACCGCGGCTACGAGCGCGCCGGCACGCCGCTGCAGTTCCCGTTCGGCCACGGCCTGTCCTACACCCAGTTCCGGTACCGCAACGCCGAGGCCGAGAACCGCGACGGCCAGGTCAGCGTCAGCTTCACGGTGCGCAACACCGGCCAACGCACCGGCGCCGAGGTGGCTCAGGTGTACGCCGGCACGCTGCCCACGAGCGTCGCAACACCGCCGAAGCAGCTCGCGGGCTGGGCCAGGGTTCGGCTCGACCCGGGCGAGAGTCGACGCGTCACCGTGCAGTTGGCGTGCAAGTCGCTGTCCTACTGGGATTCCGGCGCCAACACCGACGCTGGACACAGCGAGGGCCAGGCCCAGGCCGCCGACCCGGACAGCACCGATCCGCCCAGTCAGAACACCGACGGCCGCTGGGTCACCCCGTCCGGCCGCGTGACCCTGCACATCGGCTCGTCCGTACAGGACATCCGGCTCACCGACACGGTTGCCCTGCGTGGCGGCACCTGCAGTGAGAACAGCGATTCCGCCGCAGGACACACCGGTGGCGACAGCAGGCGGAGCGCCACCAAGAGTCCCGCGACCAGTGCAACCGCCACGAATCCTGCCGCTGCGAGCCGGACACGGCACTAGTCCGGCGACGTCAACGACGGGCGGGTCGCACATCCGCGCGGCCCGCCCGTCGCGCTGAGCGCACGTCATCATGAACGACGCTGCCCCAGATCATCTCAGTGCGTGTTTGAAAGGGTGTTGATCAGTTCCAGGTGAAGGTGCGGCGGGCCTGTCGGCGGGCTGGTTCACCGCGGGTTATCCGTCGGGCCATGCCGGCGATGGCGGCCCAGCGGACAATGG
>JACVRX010000035.1 GCA_014534205.1 Jiangellaceae bacterium | reverse complement strand
GGGCGGCACCCGGGTGCGTGCTCGAGTTCCCGCCGGCCTGGCCGCGGCATTGGAGCCGTACACCACGGTCTGAGCTCGCCCAGACAGACTCGGACGGCGTGCTGCGTCTGCGCTTCGTCGTTCCGTCCGAACCGCACCGACCCCGGCTGCACGCTGTTGCTGGCTCACCGGACGTCACCCACGTCGCCCGGCTCGACGGCGTGGCACGCGAGCCGGCCGGCGACCTCGTGCTGTGCGACGTCGCCCGGGAGGCCGCCGACCACATCGCGGCGGCGTCGATCCGGCTTGCTGTCGTGGCAGACGGGTCGATCGCAGTCGAGAACGTCGACCTCGAGTTGTCCGAGGCAGCACGCATGGCGGAGCGCGGAGGAAGCGCCCGGCGAGGATGTGACCGCGGTCCTGGCGCGGGTTGTGGGCTTCGACCATGGCGTCGCACCGCCCGCCCCTACTAATCCCTGTCCTTGCATGGTGCGGCTCACTTCGTCTCGCGTGTCGTTCGCTCGTCGGGCAGCAGCGAGTCGATGCGCAGCGGGAGTCTGGGTCGTCGCCGACGGCGCGTGGTGACGTTGGTCAGCGAATGCGTTCCCATGTGTGGCCGGGATAGGCAACCGCGACGCTCCACCCGGCTTCGAAGCATCCTTGGGGTGCGCAGTCGGGTATCACCGGGTCGAGCATGAGGGTGTCGTTGTTTGTTATCTGATAGTGAAACGTGACTCCAGGATCGCCGATGACGACTGTGTTTTCATCGATGATTCGGTAGGGGGCGTCGTCCACCTGCTGCCCTTCGTGATTTCGGGAGCCGAATGCGCCGGACTCCATGAAGAAGTGTGAGTGCTTCCGTGGGACGGCTCCCTTGCATGGCTGGGATTTGTCTTCGAGTTGGTTTGGGTCATTGACAACGCCTGGAACCAACTCAGATCCCGCGACCGCATCCGGGATGGCAGTCTCCAGCCCCGCCTGCGTCAACGCCTGAGCCAGTTCTTCGCACTTGTTGACCCGCTGCCATTCGCCGACGAGCGCGCTCGAAGGTGTCTGGGTAGTTGGTCGCGCAGCTGTCTCCGGCGTTGTTGCCGTTGGCTCCCCGTTGGAGCCGCATCCGGATAACATCACCAAGACGATCACTCCTAATCCCGCTCGCGACATGGCCGTCCCGTTCTACCTGGACCTACGGACGTTTATCGTCCCGGAAACGCTGCTGGTTGTCCCAGGCTAGGGCCCGCTCCCACTGTGCCGGCCGGGGGTAGCCGACCCCGGTTTCGATGCGCCCGGTGTTGTCGGGCCTGCGCCCCGGTCACCAGGCGCACCTCGGCATCGCGACGGGACGAGGTGGAGCGGCGCACCAGTGTGGAGTCGACCTAAGCACCGATGCCGGCAATCAGCTCGCGATGTAGAGGAAGACCAGAAAGGTAGCTGACGTGGCCCAAGACTGGCCGGTGCCAAGCTTGCGCGACCGGGGTTGAGGGAGCAGGCTGCTGGGTAAGGCCCGTGTAACCGGTTGCGCGGCAGGAGTCACTCGTGGTGGGCAACAACGGGGTCACCATCCGTGAGGTTGCCGCCCACGCGGGTGTATCCATCGCCACCGTGTCCCGGGTCATGCGCGGAACAGCGCGGGTCGCACCGGAAACGCGGCAGCGGGTGCTGGGCGCCGTGGATGATCTCCGGTTCACCCCCAGCGTGCTCGGTCGGTCGCTGGCCGAGGGCCGGCATGCTGCCAATGGAATCGTGTTTCCGGACCTGGTAGGTCCGTACTACGCCGAGGTGCTCCTCGGCTACGAAGAGTCCGCCGGCGAGCTGGGTCAATCGGTGCTGATCCTCTCCACGCACGGCCGCGCCGCCGCTCCCGAGTTGGTACTCGACCTCGCCGGCCGGGTCGACGGGTTGGTGGTGCTCGGCCGCACCGTCGGCGATGACGTGGTCGCTGAGGTCGTCGCTCGCGGCACCCCCGTCGTGCTCCTGGGGCGCCAGGGCATGAAGACCGTCGATTCGGTTCAGGCCGAGAACAAGCTCAGCGCACAGCGGCTGACCAACCATCTGCTCGAGCACGGTTGTCGCCGGCTGGCATTCCTCGGAGACGCCGCCCGCTCGCCGGACACCCTCGAGCGGTGGTCCGGCGTGCGGGATGCTCTGGAGGAATGGGGGCTGCCGGCCGCCGATCTGATCCCTGCCGGGTTCAACGAGGCGGAAGGTAGTCGTGCGGCGACCGACCTGGTCCAGGATGGGCTCCCGGACGCGATTGTCTGTGCCAACGACGAACTGGCACTCGGTCTAATTGCCGGCCTCGACGTGATGGGCGTGCGAGTACCCGCGGACGTCGTCGTCACCGGATGGGACGACGTCATGGCGGCGCGCTACTGCGGTCTCACCACGGTCCGCCAGCCCATGCGTGAGCTGGGCGCCCATGCGGCACGAGCGCTCGATCGTCGGATCCGCGGCGAGGGCGGACAGGCTCGGCGTGTGGTGTTGCCCACCCAACTTGTCGTCCGCAACAGTTGCGGATTCCATCCGCCGGAAACCACCACCGGCGCCGGCTCCACCCAACAATCCACCCAGCAATCCATCCGACAATCCATCCGACAATCCATCCGACAATCCATCCCGCAATCCATCCGACACGAGGAGTCCCCGTGAATGGAACAACCCGTACCGTCGCGTTGCTCGCGACCGCCGGGCTCTTGCTCGCCGCATGTGGGCGCGAGGAGGAGCCGCAGGCGGAGGGCACCGCCGAACCCGAATCGGTCGCCGAAGGCCCGGCGGAGGGCACCGTCGAGGTGTGGGCCATGGGCACGGAAGGTGAGGAGCTCGGCGACTTCGCCGCCGCCTTCCAGGAGGACAACCCGGACGCGACTGTGAATGTCACGGCTGTACCGTGGGACGCCGCGCACGACAAGATCGCAACGGCGATCGCGGCAGGTGAGACCCCCGACGTCAGCCTGATAGGCACGACCTGGATGGGTGAGTTCGGGGCCGGTGGCGGGCTCGATCCCACCCCCACCGACCTGATCGACGAGGGCGTTTTCTTCGAGTCGGCCTGGGACAGCACGGTGGTCCAGGGCACGTCTTACGGCGTGCCGTGGTACGTCGAGACGCGGGTGCTCTTTTACCGCACCGACCTGGCCGAGGCAGCCGGCTACTCCGAGCCTCCAGCCACGTGGGACGACCTCAAGGACATGGTGAGCAAGATCCAAGCGGGCGGTGCGCAGTGGGGCATCAGTCTTCCGCCCGGAGGCACCGGCTCCTGGCAGACCTTCCTTCCGTTCGCCTGGCAGAACGGCGCGGAGGTCTTCGACGGTGAGGCATTCACTCTCGACACGCCGGAGGTAACCGAGGCGCTGGAGTTCTACAAGTCGTTCTTCGACGAAGGCCTGTCCCCGAACACCGTGCTCGAGCCGGGAGCATTGGAGAGCGGGTTCGTCGACGGCAGCATCGGGGCGTTCATCTCCGGCCCATGGCATGTCGGGCTGATCAACGAGCAGGGTGGCCCGGAGTTCGCCGACAAGTTCGCGGTAGCACCGCTGCCGGAGGGCGAGCAGTCGGCGTCGTTCGTCGGTGGCGGCAACCTCGCCGTCTTCGCCGACAGCGACAACCGTGATGCAGCCTGGAAGTTCGTCCAGTGGCTCAGTGAGCCCGAGACGCAGCAGGCCTGGTACGAGACACTCAACGACCTGCCCGCGGTGTCGGAGGCTTGGGAGAGCGGCGCGCTGGCCGACGACGAGGTGCTTGCGGTGTTCGGCGAGCAGCTCGAGACCGCCGTTGCGCCGCCGGCGGTGCCGACGTGGGAGCAGGTCGCGGCGCAGATCGACGCGGAGACCGAAAGGACCGTGAAGGGCGGACAGGACCCGGCCACCGCGACGGCGACGATGCAGAGCAAGGCCGACAGCATCGGCACCGGGTTCTAGACCGTGGCCACCGCAACCGCCGCTCCCGAGACGGGCGCCCGGCAGCGTGCCGGGCGCCCCGGGAGCCCGATGCGCCGTCGCCAGGCGATCGCGGCGTGGGTGCTGGCCCTCCCGTTCGTCGTGCTCTTTGCGGTGTTCACTGCGTGGCCGGTGATCTCGTCGCTGTTCATGAGCTTCACCGACCTGCGCAGCACCGACATCCAGACGCCGTTCGCCACCAACTTCGTCGGCTTCGACAACTACGTGAACGTGCTCGGCGACCCGCTGTTCGGCAAGGTTGCCTTCAACACGCTGCTCTACGTCGTGGTCGGTGTGCCGCTGACGATGGTGTTGGCGCTCGCCGCGGCGGTTGGTCTGAACAGCATCGCCTGGCTTCGCGGCTTCTTCCGGGTGGGCTACTACCTACCGGTCGTCACCAGCATCGTCGCGGTCGCGGTCGTCTGGCGCTTCCTGCTCCAGCCCGAATCTGGCCTGATCAATCAGGTGCTGGGCTTCATCGGCATCGATGGTCCCGATTGGCTCAACAGCACAACCTTCGCGCTGCCGTCGCTCATCGTGATGGCGGCCTGGCGCAACCTCGGCACATTGATGGTGATCTTCCTGGCCGGACTGCAGACAGTGCCCCGCGAGATGCACGAGGCTGCCGAAGTCGACGGTGCCGGCAGGTGGCAGAGGTTCCGCTACGTGACGATACCGATGTTGCGGCCAACGCTGCTGTTCGGCGCGGTCATCACTGGCATCGGCTACTTGCAGTTTTTCGAGGAACCGTTCGTCATGACCCAGGGTGGCCCGTTGGACAGCACCCGTTCGGTGGCCTTCTACATCTACGACCAGTTCGGATTCGGCAACTATAGTTTCGCGGCCGCCGCGAGCTACGTGCTGTTCATCGCCGTTGTGGCGCTGACCGCCGCGCAGTTCCGGCTGCTCGGCGAACGGCGGTGAGGCTCATGGCGATCAACACCCAAGGACGGGCCACACCGCAGGAGCCCGCTGCCGTGACCGAACGCGGTCGGCGGCGCCGCGACTCTGACGGGCTCCAATCGCGGGCGTGGCTCTACGTCGTGCTGGCACTCGGGCTGATCCTGATGGTCGTCCCGTTCATCTGGATGCTGGTGTCGTCGGTGAAACCAGAGCGGGAGATCCGCCGGAGCCCGCCGACCTGGGTGCCCGAGACGGTCACGGTCGACAACTATCAGCAGCTGTTCGACCGGCTCGACTTCCCGACGTACTTCTTCAACTCCACGCTCGTGGCGACGGTGGTGACGATCGGCAACGTCGTCTTCTGCTCAATGCTCGGCTACGCACTCGCCAAGCTGGACTTCCCTGGCAAGCGGGTGATCTTCACGCTCGTCCTCGGCACGCTCATGGTGCCGGGTATGGTCACCTTCGTACCGCTGTTCGTGCTGGTCAGCAACATGGGCCTGACGAACACATTTCCGGGGCTGTTCCTGCCGTTCCTCGTCGGGCCCTTCGGCGTCTTCTTGATGCGCCAGTTCTTTCTCGGCCTCCCCGACGAGCTGATCCAGGCCGCGCGCGTCGACGGCGCCGGCGAGCTTCGCATCTTCTGGAACGTCATGCTCCCGCTGTGCGGTCCAGCGCTGGCAACCCTCGCCATCCTCACGTTCCTGGCGTCGTGGAACAACTTCCTCTGGCCACTCGTCGTCGCGCAGACCGAAGACAAGTACACATTGCCGGTGGCGCTCGCCCTGGTCTCGATCGGCCAGAACGCCACCCAGTACGGACTGCTGCTCGCCGGAGCAGTCGTCGTGGTCCTCCCGATGCTCGCGGTCTTCCTCGCCCTACAGCGGTACTTCGTCCAGGGCGTCGCGATGACCGGCATCAAGTAAAGGAGATGGGAATGCGTCCAACGAAGCTCGTGCTCGCAGCGGTGGTCACGGCCGTGACGGCGGCTGGCCTAGCGCCTTCGGCGTCGGCGGTGCCCGACCCGGACCGCGCCACACTGCTGGAGTACGCCGAGGACACCTGGCGCTCGTTCGAGGCCATGGTGGAGCCCACGACCGGGCTGGTGGCCGACAACATCGAGGGCGACCTGGACCCGGCGACGCGCAGCGCGTACACGTCGCCGACCAACATCGGCGGCTACCTGTGGAGCACCGTCGTCGCGCGTGACCTGCGCATCATCGACCGGCAAGAGGCGTACCAGCGGATGAGCCAGACGCTGGAGACGGTGGCGGAGCTCGAACGGCACGCGGACAGCGGCATGTTCTACAACTGGTATGACCCCGTAACCCTCGAGGTGCTGCGCGTCTGGCCGGACGACGGCAGCACGGTCTACCCGTTCCTGTCCAGTGTCGACAACGGCTGGCTGGCCGCGGCTCTTAAGGTTGTCGCGAGCGCGGAGCCGCGCCTGAAGCAGGAAGCTTTGGCGATCTTCGACACGATGGACTTCGGGTTCTACTACGACCCGTTGGCGAAGCCGGCCTACCACGGGGGCGCTGATGTCGGGCTCATCCGTGGCGGGTTCTGGGTCGAGGAGCCGCCCGGCTGCTCGATCCTGGACAACTACCGCGACCGGGGTCCGGACGTCTACTACACCTGCCACCACTACGGCGCGTTCAACTCCGAGCCGCGGATCGCGTCGTACATCGGCATCGCGACCGGACAGATCCCGCCCGAGCACTACTTCGGGCCGTGGCGGACCTTCCCGGCGGACAACTGCGACTGGTCCTGGACCGAGCAGGGCGGCATCGGCGAGTGGCAGAACTACCTGGGCGTGGAAGTCTGGGAAGGCGCGTACTGGTACTACGACAACTACGTCGTGCCCACCTGGGGCGGGTCGATGTTCGAGGCGCTGATGCCGGACCTGTTCGTGCCCGAGGCCACCTGGGGAGCGGACTCGTGGGGTGTCAACCACCCGCTGTTCGTCCAGGCCCAGATCTATCACGGCTTGGAGGAGGCCGACTACGGGTATTGGGGCTTCTCGCCGTCGAGCAACCCAGCGGGCGGCTACCGTGAGTACGGCGTCGACCTGGTCGGCATGGACCCGGACGGCTACACCAGCGACCAGGAGCGGACGACGGTCGATATAGGTTACGAGACGGTCACCGGCGAGGTCTGCCGGCCGCCGCAACCGCTGCCCGAGGAGTACGGCGACGGGGTTGTCACCCCGCACGCGGTCTTCCTGGCGCTGCCCTACGCGAAGGACGCGGCCCTGGAGAACCTGGCCAACCTGCGAGCGGACTTCGACGTGTACGGCGCCGGTGGGTTCTTCGACGCGGTGGCGGTGGAGAGCGGCACCGTCGCCTGGCGGTACCTGTCGCTCGACCAGGCGATGATCATGGCGGCGATCGGCAACGAGCTGCGGCACGACGTCGTGAAGCGGTACTTCGTCGACCACGAGTTCCGCAAGGCGCTCCGGCCGCTGATGGCCATGGAGTCGTTCCTGGCCCGCCCGGCCGGAGGCTAGGTGCCGTGACGGACGCCCGATCGGACTGGGAAGCCCGGATCGGACGACGGAGCGGAGCGGCGGGTGGCGCCACGGAGGTGGTGCTGCCCGCCCCGCGGGGTGTGCGCGCGTCGCCCGGGCGTGGCCAGGTGACCCTCGACTGGGAACCGGTCGAGGGCGCCGTGGGTTACCTCGTCCATGCAGCACCGAGTCCCGACGGACCGTTCCAGCCGCTGGACCACGGCGGCAGGGACGTGCTGGCGGTTCCGCACGGCCCGTATGCCGACACGACGGGGAACGGCGAACGGCGCTGGTATGCGGTGGGCGCCCTCGCCGACGTGGACCGCGTCGGGCCGTTGTCCGTCCCGGTTGCGTCGGCCGCGGACGCGGCCGGCACCGGTGCAATGGAGCTGACCGTCGATGCGGGCAACGTCGTCGGCGTGCTCGACCGCCCCTGGCGGCCGATGATCGGCTCGGAGCACCTTTCCCACGCGCTGTGCCCGGACCGCACCGGCGGCCGGCCGATCGGCGAAGAGCTGCAGGCGGCGCTGCGGGCGGCCCACGACGTCCTGGGCGTGCGGACCGTTCGGGCGCACGCGATCCTCTGCGACGACGTCGGCGTCTACCGCGAGGTTGACGGCCAACCGGTGTACGACTTCACCGGCGTCGACCGGGTCTACGACACGATGCTCGAGCTGGGCCTGCGACCTGTCGTCGAGCTGTCGTTCATGCCCCGCGACCTCGCCGCGGACCCGGCCAAGACGGTGTTCGAGTACCGGGCGATCGTGTCGCCGCCGAAGGACTGGCAACGCTGGCACGACCTGGTCCGCAACCTCGTCGCGCATCTGGTCGACCGTTACGGCCGTGACGAGCTACGAGCGCACTGGTCGTTCGAGGTGTGGAACGAACCGAACCTCGAGGTCTTCTGGGCGGGCACGCCGGAGGAGTACTTCCGGTTGTACGACCTGTCAGCGGCGGCCGTCCGCGCCGTCGACCCCTCGCTGCTTGTCGGTGGCCCGTCGTCGGCCGCCGCCGGCTGGGTCGATCAGCTGCTCCGCCATGTCGACGGCAGCGATAGCTCGCTGGACTTCGTCTCGACCCACACGTACGGCAGCCCCCCGCTGGACCTGCGACCACTCGTGGCGCGCCACGGGCGGTCCGGAACCCCGCTGTGGTGGACCGAATGGGGGGTCAGTCCGACACACTTCAACGCGGCGAGTGACTCCGCCTTCGGCGCAGCCTTCCTGCTGCGCGGCATGGCGTCCGCGATGGGACGCATCGAGGCTCTGTCCTACTGGGTGGTGTCCGATCACTTCGAGGAGCTGGGCCGCCCGCCTGCCCTGCTGCACGGCGGCTTCGGCTTGCGGACGGTCGGGGACCTGCGCAAACCGCGCTGGTGGGCGCTGGAGCTGCTGGAGCGGCTCGGTCCGGACCGGCTGGACGTCGCCCTCTCGGGGGACGGGGCGGGGTCGCTGGTGGAGGCGCTGGCCGCGCGGGCGGACGATGGCACGATCGGTGTGCTGGTCTGGAACGGGACGCTCGACCAGAGCAAGGCCGGTGGCGACGATGCGCTCGCACGCAACGTCACGGTTCGTGTGCAGGGGTTGGACGCAGTGCCATACGGCTTGCGCCACTACCGCGTCGATGTCGAACACTCGAACATCGCAAGCGTGTGGGAGCGGATCGGCCGCGGAGCGGAATGGCCCGACGAGGCGCAGTGGGCGGAGCTCCGGCACGCAGATCGGCTCGACGAACTGCACCCGGCCCAGACTGTCGAACCGCGGGACCAGACCGTGGTCCAGTTCGATCTTCCGATGCCCGGGATCTCGTTTCTGGAGTTGAGCCCGCAGCGGTGAGCTCACAGTCTGTGAGCGGCGAGGCCAGCGCATAGGTGTCCCACCGCGCCGTTCACGGCTCCTGCGTGCGGCCGCCCAGGTGCTGGGCGAGGAACCGCTCCGCGGCCGCGTAGAACCGCTCCCGGTTCTCGGGCTTCGCCAGCCCGTGCCCTTCGTCCTCGAACAGCAGGTACTCGTGGTCGATGCCCTTGGCGACGAGCGCGGCGACGATCTGCTCCGCCTCGGCCAGCTTGACTCGCGGATCGTTCTTGCCCTGGGCGACGAGGATCGGAATCCGGATGTCGTCGACCCGAGACAACGGGGACCGGTCCCAGAGCATCTCCCGCTCGGTGTCGGGGTTGCCGACCTTCGAGTGCATGAACGCGATCTGCGGCTTCCAGTACTCCGGCACCGAGGCGAGCAATGTCAGCAGGTTCGACGGCCCCACCAGGTCGACGGCGCAACGGAAAACATCCGGGGTGAACGCGGCGGCGGCCAGTGCCGCATACCCGCCGTACGAGCCTCCGCAGATCCCGACCCGCGCCCGGTCGATCCAGCCGAGCGTCGCCACGTGCTCGACGGCGTCCAGCAGGTCGGTGTGCATGGACCGTCCCCACTGCTTGTCGCCTGCGTTGATGAACGCCTTGCCGTAGCCGGTGGAGCCACGGAAATTGACCTGCACGCACGCGTAGCCGCGGTTCGCCAGCCATTGGACCTCAGGGTCGTATCCCCAGGTGTTGCGTGCCCACGGGCCGCCGTGGACGTTCATGACCGCTGGGAGCCCAGCCCGATGTACCCCGGGCGGGAACGTGACGTACCCGTGGATCTCCAGCCCGTCGCGCGCGGTGAACACGAACGGCTCCATGGCGGCCAGCTGGTACGACTCCAACTGCGGCTTGTGCGCGAACAAGAAGCGCAGCTCGCGCGTGTCCCGGTCGTAGACGTGGTAGCGGACCGGCCCGTCCGACGGCGTGTCCGTGACGAGCCAGCGCCGGTCACTCCGCTCCGACCGCGAAATGCTGACCTCGCCGTGCAACCGCTGCCGAAGGCCGTCGATCTCCGCGCCGATCGCTGGATCGAGGTGCAGCCAGCGTTCCCGATCCTCCAGGAAGACGACGGACTGCGGTTGCAGCGTCTGCGGATCCCACAGCACGCCGGCCACGTCGTACCAGGGGCTTTCCGCCAGGACCTGCTCGGCCCGAGTGGCGACCTCGACCTGGAGCAGCCGCGCTGCGTTGACACCGACACTGGACAGCAGGTACATGGACCCGCCGTCGCGGCTGAACCCCAACACGCCGGTGGTCGCCACGTCCTCAGGGGTGACCTCCAGCCACGCCGCATCGGCACCGGTGCGCGGGTCCCGCAGGTAGACGACAGCTCCCGCGTCCTCGGTGATCGCCACCCCGCCACGGACGGTGAGCTCCGAGTCGATCAGCCATCCGGCGTAACCCGGATTGGCTTCCACCTTGTCCAGCGCGCCGGTGGCGAGGTCGAACCGGTAGACGTCGTGCAGCTGCGGGTCGTCGGCGTTCAGGCCTACCAGCATGGTGTGCGGGTGCCAGCGGTTGTGGCCGAGGATCATGGCGTGCACGCCGGTACCCGGCGTGACCAAGCGCGATTCACCGGAGTCGAGGTTCAGCGCGTAGAGCCGCCAGTCCTCGTTTCCGTCGGTGTCCTGCAGGTAGACGAGCGTCCGGTCGTCGTGGCAGAAAGCAAACGTCCGGATGCCGCGGCCACGGTCATGTGTCACCGGCTGCGCAGCCGCGCGATCGGTCGCCGGCCCGACCCAGACGTTCAGCACACCCTCCTCGGGTGCGACGAACCCGAGCCGAGTGCCGTCCGGCGAGAGCGCCGGGCTCACCCGCTCGGGGTTGCCGAACAACACCTCGCGTGGGATCAGGGGCACCGCGTCAGAGGCCACGATTGCCGATCTCATCATGGGCCGCTCTCATCATGGGTTGCGGGGATACCGTGAGGCGGTGCCAGAGCCGGCGGACCGGGCCGATCAACGGGGATCCGGGAGCTCCTGACCGCGGCGGTCGACGCCGTCGGCGGGAGCCCGCGTGCCGGCCAGATCCAGATGACCGAGGAAGTGGCCACGGCCCTGTCGACCGGCGAGCACCTGCTGGTCCAGGCCGGTACCGGCACCGGGAAGTCGCTCGCGTATCTCGTCCCTGCGGTGCTGCACGCCCGCGCCAAGCGCCGCGCCGGTCGTCGTCGCGACGGCCACGCTGGCGCTGCAGTCACAGCTGGTGGACCGGGACCTGCCGCCGTTCTCGCAGGGACTGGCGCCGGCGCTGGGCCGCCCGCTGTGGTGGGCGGCGTTGAAGGGCAGGGCGAACTACGTGTGCCTGCACCGAATACGTGAGGGCGTTCCGGGCGAGCCGGGCACGGTTGCCGATATCGCGACCGGGCCGGTGGGAGCAGAGGTGCAGCGGGTGCGGCGCTGGGCCGAGAAGCAAGCGTCCACGGGGGAAACGGCCGACCGGGACCGGCTCCAGCCCGGCGTGAGTGACCGCATCGTGGTGACCAACCATGCATTGCTGCGATCGATGCGCTGGAAGGCATTCCGGTGCCACCAGAGAACGACGTGGTCGTCATCGACGAGGCGCACGAGCTCTCCGCGCGCGTGACCAGCATCGCGACCGCCGATCTCTCGGCGCGGCTGGTCGAACGCGCGGCGAAGTCCGCTCGGGCGTTCGCTGGCGTCGACGTCACCGATGCGCTTTCCGACCGGGCAGAGAAGTTGCACGACGTTTTCGACACCGCTGCCCGAATCGCCGAGCCGCACAATCGCGGTGTCGTGTGGGTGGATGAGCGCGACCGTGGTGCCCGGCTGCTCCTGGTGGCACCGCTGTCGGTCGCGGACGTGCTCCGCGACGCGCTGTTCGAGGTCGTCACAGTGGTGGCGACATCGGCGATGATGCACGTCGGTGGGTCCTTCGACGCGATCGCGACGTCGTACGGTCTGACCAGTCCGAACGAGCGCCCGGGAGCGGCCGGGACGTCGGATCGCCGTTCGACTACGCGCGGCAAGCGATCCTCTACGTGGGCCGGGACATGCCGCCACCGGGCAGGGACGGATTGCGGGCCGAGGCTGTCGACGCGCTCGTCCAGCTGATGGCCGCCGCTGGTGGCCGCACCCTCGGGCTGTTCGCTTCGCGTCCGGCCGCCGCCGACGTGCCGCGGCGGTGTGGGAGCGGCTGCCGGCGCTGCCGGTGATCTGCCAGGGCGAGGACGCCGTCGCAAACCTGCTACGGGCGTTCGCGGTGGAGGAGACCACATCGCTCCTTCGGGCACGTTGTCGCTGTGGCAGGGTGTCGACGTCCCGGGCGGCGCCTGCCGACTGATGGTGATCGACCGCCTGCCGTTCTCACGCCCGGACGATCCGCTGCGATCAGCTCGGCAGCGCGCCGTGGAACGCTCCGGCGGCAACGGATTCATGGCGGCAACGGCGACGTATGCCGCTGTGCTGCTCGCGCAGGGCGCCGGGCGGCTCATCCGGCAGGCAACCTATCGCGGCGTCGTCGCCATCCTCGATCCCCGGCTGCCAGCGCTCCCTAGGGCATTCCTGCGGGCCTCGCTGCCGCCGATGTGGTTCACAACCCGACCGCACGGTCGTCGTCGACGCGCTGGAGCGCCTTGCAGCCGCGCCTGCGCTCAGTGGTTCCGCAACGCGCTGATCAGCTCGCTCTTGCTCATCGATGACCGGCCCGTAATTCCGACGTCTCTTGCCTTCTTCTGCAAGTCGGCTTTGGTCCAGTCGTCGTAGGCACTGCTCTTGCCACCGCGCCTACCGACCTTCGACTTGCCCTCGGCGGCCATCGCGTTGCTGATCCGGGCGGCCTTCTGCTTGCTCTCGCCGCTGCTGCGCAGCTTCCGGTAGGTCTTCTCGCCCTTGATGCTCGACCTCGGCACGACGATCACCTTCTCAAGGGCAGCGATACCCGCTGCGGCGGGCGAGGATTCGTCGAGACTCGCTCGGCCTAGACCCGGCGCATCACGGCGACTACGCGGCCGAGGATCGTCGCGTCGTCGCCGTCGATCGGCTCATACGCGGGGTTCTGCGGAAGCAGCCAGACGTGGCCGTCGCGCCGCTTCAGCGTCTTGACGGTGGCCTCGCCCTCGATCATGGCGGCGACGATCTCGCCGTTCTCGGCGAGCGGTTGCTGCCGGACGACCACCCAGTCGCCGTCGCAGATCGCAGCGTCGACCATCGAGTCACCGGTGACCCGGAGCATGAACAGCGTGCCCTCGCCGACCAGTTGCCGTGGGAGCGGGAAGACGTCTTCGACGGCCTGCTCCGCCAGCACTGGACCGCCTGCGGCGATCCGGCCGACAACCGGGACGTACGACGGCTGCGGGCGCGCGTCGCCGGCGCCGGTCTCGTCGACGTCGACCGCGCGCCCGCTGCGGGGGGCCGGCTCGGCGGGGCCGAGCACCTCGAGCGCTCGTGGGCGGCGGGAGTCACGCCGGATGTAGCCCTTCGCCTCCAGCACGTGCAGCTGGTGCGACACGCTGGATGGGCTGGCGAGGCCTGCGGCCTCGCCGATCTCGCGCATGGTCGGCGGATAACCGCGACGCTCCAAGGCGGCGCGGATCACGTCGAGCACTCGCCGCTGGCGTGGCGTCAGGCCGGCCGTGTCCTCGGTCACCTCGGGGAAGTGATGGACCGTCCCGGGCTGGTCCTGTGCGCGCTTCCTGGGCACCGTGGCCTCCTCTGGCCTCGATCGCCGGTCCTCCCGGCGAACTGCTACGACGGTAGCCCCTCGCTCCGACACGATCAAACATCCGTTCGAACGTGTCCCGAGTTTGTCGGAGCCCAGGTGTAGAACGTTCGTACGTTCTTCGCACAGGTGTTCGGGAGGCGGCATGAGTACGGTTCTGGCAGCCAACAAGCATGCGACAGCACGGCGGCGTCGCGGCGACGTCGTCCGGCCGGCGGCCCGATCCTCGCCGCCACCGGCATCCCCGTCCCGCGCACGGTGCGCCCCGGCGGCTGATCGGCGCCAACCGATGCCCGGGCGGCGGGTTCGGCCGGCGCCCTGTCTCCGCTCGTTCGCCGCCGACCTGCACGGCTCGCGGCTGACGCCGCGCGGGCGGGTCGCGGCGACTGTCGCGTGGCTCGCGCTGGTCGCCGCGGCCGCCGTTCCGATCGGGTGGCCGGATGTGCCGGCGGCACCAGCGTCGGGGCACACGGCGATTGTTGTCGTGGAACCGGGCGACACGATGTGGCAGCTGGCGCGCTCGATCGAGCCCACTGGTGATCCGCGGGACGTGATCGACGAAATCGTGCGGCTCAACGACATGCCCGCGGGTGGTGGTCGGATCCAGCCGGGAGACGTTCTGGTGGTGCCCGGTGGTGTCGCGACACGCTGACGAGCCGACCCTCCCACCGGCTGACCTGCGCCGATGTACTGGCTTCCAGCCGATGTGCAGGGCGCTTGCTTCGTCCGACTGGCCGCCGTACCGTACCCCTAGATATAGTAGTTACAGCGGTGTAAGCTATCCACAAGTTGTGGTGGACGGCACACAGGTTCTCCCCAGGCGATTCACAGGTTCTGCACCAGCGGGGGATCGGAGGATCGGATGCACTGCCCGTTCTGCCGGGCTTCGGACACCCGCGTGGTCGACAGCCGAACTGCCGACGACGGCACCGCGATCCGCCGGCGGCGGCAGTGCACCGAATGCGACCGACGCTTCACCACGGTCGAGCAGGTGACCCTCGCCGTGGTCAAGCGGTCCGGCGTCACTGAGCCGTTCAGCCGGGAGAAGGTGATCGCCGGCGTCCGCAAGGCCTGCCAGGGGCGCGGTGTCGGCGAACACGCGCTGGCCCAGCTGGCCCAGCAAGTGGAAGAACGGATCCGTGCCACCGGCAGCGCCGAGGTGCCGAGCCACGAGGTGGGCCTGGCCATCCTCGGCCCGCTCCGCGAGCTCGACGAAGTGGCCTACCTCCGGTTTGCCAGCGTGTACCGGGGCTTCGACTCGCTGGCCGACTTCGAGGCAGAGATCTCACTGCTACGCGTGGAACGCGGCGAGACAGTGCCGGAGCCGCAGCCGAGAGCTCCCGGCCCACCAGGCCGGCACCAGACCAATCCGACCACAGCATCCATCACACCGAGGAGCGTGGAATGACCGAGACCGCGAGCGGCCGGAACACTGCCGGCGGGCGGGCACGTGAGAACGGCGCGCCCGGAGCGACGCGCGGCCTGACGATTGAGCGGATCTTCACGACGCCGGGCGTCCACCCGTACGACCAGGTGACGTGGGAACGGCGCGACGTCGTCCAGCAGAACTGGAAGACCGGCGAGACCGTATTCGAGCAGCGCGGTGTGGAGTTTCCCGACTTCTGGTCGCTCAACGCCTCCACAATCGTTACCACGAAGTACTTCCGTGGGGCCCTGGGCACCGACTCGCGCGAGTGGAGCCTGCGCCAACTAGTCGACCGGGTCGTCAAGACCTACCGCCGGGCGGGGGAGGAGTACGGCTACTTCGCGACACCGGACGATGCGGAGATCTTCGAGCACGAGCTCACCTGGATGCTCGTCCACCAGGTGTTCTCGTTCAACTCGCCGGTGTGGTTCAACGTGGGCACGCCGTCGCCACAGCAAGTCAGCGCGTGCCAGCCATACGACGGGCTTGTCAGCACGCCTGCCGGCCTGATCCCCATCGGCAAGCTGGTCGACGACGATGCCGTCGGAACCAAGGTCTTCGACGCTCACGGTGTCACCCGCATCATCGCCACCAAGGCGAATGGTGTGCGCAACGTGCTGCGGCTACATACCAAGGCCGGTTACCAACTGGACGTCACCGCGGATCACCTGGTCTGGACGAGCTCCGGCGACGGCACTGGACGGTTCGTCGAAGCGGGCACGCTTCGTCGCGGTGACTTGCTGGAGTACATCGACGCCGGCTCAGCGTCGGCGAACGAGCGTCCGGAGATCGTCGGCGTCGAGGACCTCGGTCCGATGGACGTCTACGACATCCAGACCGAAAGCGGCGAGTACCTCTCCGCCGGGCTGCGGGTACACAACTGCTTCATCCTGTCCGTCGACGACTCGATGGACTCGATCCTGAACTGGTACCGCGAGGAAGGTCTGATCTTCAAGGGCGGGTCCGGCGCCGGGATCAACCTGTCCCGTATCCGGTCCAGCAAGGAGCTGCTGTCGTCGGGCGGTACCGCGTCGGGACCGGTGAGCTTCATGCGCGGCGCCGACGCCAGCGCCGGAACGATCAAGTCCGGCGGCGCCACTCGCCGAGCGGCCAAGATGGTCGTGCTCGACGTCGACCACCCGGACGTCGAGGAGTTCATCGAGACCAAGGC
>JACVRX010000009.1 GCA_014534205.1 Jiangellaceae bacterium | reverse complement strand
TTGCAAGCCAGTGTGATCCTCGCCACATGCCGTGTCAAGAGTCAGCTCATCGTGAAGATCGTCGTGAAGCTGGTGCGACCAGCTCGACCACGGCCATCATGGCGATCTCCTCGGCCGCAGGCCATCATGGCGATCTCCACGACCCGTACTCAGCTGTCGTATAGCCCCGGCAGCGTGCGCTCGAATGCGTCACGCAACTCGTCCAGCGGCACGCTGAACAGGCCCTGCACGTCCAACGCCGGGGAGCCGGCGCCGTCGTCGACGACCCCGATCCGCTGGTGAGAGAAGCGGCGGGCAATGCACATGTCGGTGAAGCGCACTTCCTCGGATCGCGGAACGGCGACGATCGCCCGCGCCGTCGACTCGCCGAAGAGGAACACGAACGGGTCGAGCTCGTCCGGCACCCACACTCGGGCGCCCACCCGATAACGCAGGCACGACTCGACCAGCGCCTGGGCGAGCCCGCCGTCGGAGAGATCATGTGCGGCGTCGATCAAGCCGTCACGCGACGCGTTGACGAGAATCTCGCCGAGCTCTCGCTCAGCGTCCAACCGGACGGCCGGCGGCCGGCCGCCCAGGTGGCCGTGCACCACGTGCGCCCACTCCGAGCCACCGAACTCGTCCTGCGTGGTGCCCAGCAGGTAGATCAGCTGTCCCGGCATACGGAAGCCACCCGGAGTACGTCGCCCGACGTCGTCGAGCACGCCGAGCATGCCGACGACGGGCGTTGGCACAATCGCCGCGGTACCGGTCTGGTTGTAGAAGGACACGTTGCCGCCGGTGACCGGAACGCCGAGCGCCGCGCAGGCGTCGGCCAATCCGCGCACGGCTTCGGCGAACTGCCACATCACCGTCGGGTCCTCGGGCGATCCGAAGTTCAGGCAGTTGGTGACGGCAAGCGGCCGGGCCCCGACGGTCGCGACGTTGCGGTACGCCTCGGCCACGGCGAGCTGGGCGCCGGCGTAGGGGTCGAGCTGCGAGTACCGGCCGTTACCGTCCGTGGCGAGCGCGACGCCCAGTCCGGTGTCCCTGTCGACGCGGACGACCCCGGCGTCCTCTGGCTGGGCCAGCACGGTGTTGCCCCGCACGTACCGGTCGTACTGGTCGGTCACCCAGCCGCGCGAGCACAGGTTCGGCGCGGCAACCATCCGCAGCAGCGTCGCCCGCAGCTCGTCGCCCGTGGCCGGCCGCGTCAGTGCCTCCGGCCCGGCCGCCGCCAGCGCGTCGTGCCATCGCGGGCGCGCGTGCGGGCGCTCGTGCACCGGGCCCTGGTGCGCCACCGTCCGCGGCGGCACGTCGACGACCGTCTCGCCGTGCCACTCGACGGTAAGCCGGCCGGAGTCGGTGACCTCGCCGAGGACGCTCGCGTCGACGTCCCACTTGGCGCAGATCTCCAGCACGCGGTCTATCGAGTCGGGCGTGACGATCGCCATCATCCGTTCTTGCGACTCGCTCATCAGGATCTCCTCCGGCGCGAGCGTGGGATCGCGCAGCGGCACGGCATCGAGCACGACGTGCATCCCGCCGTCGCCGGCGGACGCGAGCTCGGATGTAGCGCAGGACAGGCCGGCGCCGCCGAGGTCCTGGATTCCGACCACAAGGCCCTCCCGGAAGAGCTCTAGGGTGCACTCCACCAGGAGCTTTTCGAGGAACGGGTCCCCGACCTGCACGCTCGGCCGTTTGCTGGCGCCACCGTCTCCGAAGCTCTCCGACGCGAGCACCGAGACCCCGCCGATACCGTCGCCGCCGGTCGTCGCGCCGTAGAGGACCACCAGGTTCCCGAGGCCGGACGCGTGGGCGCGATGGAGCTCGTCGTGCCGCATCACCCCGATGCACAGCGCGTTCACCAGCGGGTTGCCGGCGTACGACGCGTCGAACACGACTTCGCCGCCGATGTTCGGCAAACCCAGGCAGTTGCCGTAACCGCCGATGCCCGCGACGACGCCCGGTAGGACCCGCCGGGTGTCGGGCGCGTCGGCGGGTCCGAACCGTAGTGAGTCCATGACGGCGACCGGTCGCGCGCCCATCGCCAGGACGTCGCGGACGATGCCGCCAACGCCGGTCGCTGCGCCCTGGTACGGCTCCACGTAGGACGGGTGGTTGTGCGACTCCAGCTTGAAGGTGACCGCGTAGCCCTGGCCGACGTCCACCACGCCGGCGTTCTCGCCGATCCCGGCGAGCAGCTTGCCGACCGGCGTCTCTTGGGTCAGGTCCCGGAACCGGCGGAGGTGCACCTTGCTCGACTTGTACGAGCAGTGCTCGGACCACATCACGCTGTACATGGCGAGCTCGCAGCTCGTCGGCCGACGTCCCAAGATGCGGCGAATCCGCGCGTACTCGTCTTCGCGCAGGCCGAGCGCCGCCCACGGCTGGGCCTGGTCTGGTGTTTCGGCGGCGTGCTTGACGGTGTCGATCACGCGGCGACTGTTCGGGTCAGCACCGAGGCGAAGAACCGAAGGCCGTCGATAGACGGACCGGTCAGTGTGTCGACGGCATGTTCCGGATGCGGCATCAGGCCGACGACGTTGCCGCGCGCGTTCGCGATCCCCGCGATGTCGCGATACGACCCGTTGGGGTTGTCGTCGAGATACCGGACGACGACCCGGTCCTCGCCCTCGAGTTCGTCGAGCGTGCGGTTGTCCGCGACGTACCCGCCTTCACCGTTCTTGACGGGGATCAGGGTTTCCTCGCCAGGCTCGTACGCCGACGTCCATGCGGTCGTTGCGTTCTCGACGCGTAGTCGCTGGTCACGGCAGACGAACTTGCGCTGATCGTTGCGGATCAGCGCGCCGGGCAGGAGGTGCGACTCGCACAGCACTTGGAAACCGTTGCAGATCCCCAGCACCGGCAGGCCGTCGGTGGCGGCGTCGATGATCGGCTGCATGACGGGGGCGAACCGCGCGATCGCGCCGCAGCGCAGGTAGTCGCCGTAGGAGAAGCCACCCGGCAGGATAACCGCGTCGACGCCGTGCAGGTCGGCGTCTGCGTGCCAGAGGCACACCGGCTCGCCTCCCGCCAGCCGGACGGCGCGTGCAGCGTCGCCGTCGTCGAGCGAGCCGGGGAAGGTGACGACGCCGACTCTCACGATTCGACCCGGACCGCGTAGTCCTCGATGACCGGGTTGGCGAGCAGTGTCGCGGCTGCCCGGTCGATCGCTGCCATTACCTCGGGTGTCGGTTCAGTGTTGAGCTCGAGTTCGAACCGTTTGCCTTGCCGGACGGCGGTGATCGCGTCGAATCCGAGCCGACCGAGCGCGCCGAGGACGGCCTTCCCCTGCGGGTCCAGGATTTCCGGTTTCGGCATGACGTCGACGACGACCCGGGTCACTCTGCTGAGGGTAGCGAGCCGGTGCCGGCCCGGACCCATCACCAGGCTTGCCCGTACATCACCAGGCGTACAGGCCAGGTGATGTACGGGCTGGGGTGGTGAACGTGGTCATTCCAGCCGGGTGACGTGCAAGAAGCTTCACGCGAAGCGGAGGCCGGTGAGGCGCCGGTAGGCCTCCAGGTAGCGGTCCCGGGTGCGTTCGACGATGTGCGGCGGCAACGGCGGTGGCTCCATGCCCGAGGCCCGGTCCCAGCCCGATTCCGGGGACACCAGCCAGTCGCGGACGAACTGCTTGTCGAACGAGGATTGCGGCCGACCGGGCTGCCACTGGTCGAGCGGCCAGAACCGGGATGAGTCCGGGGTGAGCACCTCGTCGCCCAGGACCAGCGTGCCTTCGGCGCGGTGACCGAACTCCAGCTTGGTATCGGCGAGCACCATGCCGTGGTCCTGCACGATGCGCTCCGCGTACCGATATACGTCGAGTGTCAGCCGGCGGAGCTGAGCGGCGGTGTTGCGGCCGGCCACCCGCTCGACGTGGCCGAAGTCGACGTTCTCGTCGTGTGCTCCACGTGCAGCCTTCGTCGCTGGTGTGAAGATCGGCTCGGGCAGGCGTGACCCGTCCGCCAAGCCGGGCGGTAACGGCACGCCGCACACGGCGCCGTTCGCGCGGTAGTCCGCCAGCCCGGATCCGGCCAGGTAGCCGCGGGCGACGCATTCCACCGGCACCATGTCCAACCGTTCGCACAACACGGCCCGTCCGGCCACCGCCGGCGGCACGTCGGTGGAAACAACGTGGTTCGGCACCAGCTCGGCCAGCCGCTCGAACCACCACAGGCTGAGAGCGGTCAGTACGCGGCCCTTGTCCGGGATCGGCGACGCGAGCACGTAGTCGTACGCCGAGATGCGGTCGGTCGCCACCATGAGCACAATGTCGTCGCGGTCGTCGGGCAGGTACAGCTCCCTCACCTTGCCGGAGTAGACGTGCTGGTACCCGGGCAGCGCGGTTGCAGCCATCAGCGCGAGGTTAACGGTCGATTCGTGGCGGGTCGCGCACTACGTCACCAGTTCGATGCGGCAGTAGGGCGCCGCCGATCGGGCCAGCTGATCGTCGGACGTCACGAACGTCAGCCCACGGACCTCTGCCAATGCGACGTACGCAGCGTCGTATCCGGTGAACCTGCGGCGCAGCTGCCACATCCGGGTGTTGAGCTCGGCGACCGAGACGGAGTCGACGTTCAGCCGGCGCAGTTGACCGACCGCGCGGGCGGCCTGATCCGAGGTGATCTTGCGCTCCACCTCGAGCCGGCGCAGCGCCGAGAACACCTCGACCTGCCAGTGCTCCGGAGCCGCCCAGGCCGGGTCGGACGCCAGCACCGCCAGCGCGTGCCTGGCTCTCGCCGGCGGGCTGATCAGAACGTGCGTCAAGACCGACGCGTCGACGACGATCACGGCTGCCGCTTCTCCGTGATCGCGCTGATGATGGCCTCGTCCCGCGCAGCCCGGGCCTGATGGATGACATCCGGTATGTCGAGGAGGTCGTCGTCGGTGCGGGGATCGGTCCGGTGTCCCTGCGCGATCTCCGCAAGCACCTCGCGGTTGCGATCGAAGGCGGCCTCCCGCTCGAGCAGATAGAGCAGAAAGGCTTGCAGCGACTGGCCACGCTGCCGGGCGATCCGGGCCAGCACGTTGCGCACCGCCTCCGGAACCTCCCGGATCGTGAGCGTGACCGGCATGACAGCATTATGCATGCATGACGCCTCCGTCACGTAGGCCGGTACGCACCCTTCACCGTCCCCCGCAGGACGGCTGCGGGCCAGCGGGCAGCCAGCAGTTGTGGATGTCGGCGCGGCGCTGCAGTGGTTGTGGAGCGACGCCCTCGCGGCAGCCGTCAGAGGATCGGTTGTGCCGCGTATTTCGCCGCGTCGGGATGCTCGGCTACGACCTTCTCAACCCGACGCACGACGTCCGCGACTTGGCCGGCCGCGTCGCCGGTGAACTCCAGGGGCGAGCCGACCAGCCGATCCAGCGCGGGCCGATCGAGGGGCAACCGTGGATCGGCGGCCAGCCGGTCCAGCAGGTCGTTGCCGTCCAAGCGGCGCTCATGCAGGTCGAGGGTGACTGCGACCGCATGCTGCCTGATCACCTCGTGCGCGGACTCGCGCCCGACGCCGGCCTTGACGGCCGCCATGAGGATCTTGGTCGTCGCCAGGAACGGCAGGTGCCGTTCCAGTTCGGCGGCCAGGGCAGCGCCATGGACGCCGATCTCGTCCAGCACCGTGAGGAACGTCTCGAACAGGCCGTCGACTGCGAAGAACGCACCGGGCAGCGCGACCCGCCGGACGACCGAGTCGGACACGTCGCCCTCGTTCCACTGGGCGCCGGCGAGCTGGGCCACCATCCCGGCGTATCCGCGCAGAACCACTGCCAGGCCGTTGATCCGCTCGCAGGAGCGCGCGTTCATCTTGTGCGGCATCGCCGACGAACCGACCTGACCGGCCGCAAATCCCTCCGTCACCAGCTCTTGTCCGGCCATCAGCCGGATCGTCGTCGCGAGCGACGACGGACCGGCGGCGACCTGCACGAGCGCCGAGAGCACGTCGTGGTCCAGCGAGCGTGGATACACCTGGCCGACGCTCACCAGCACCCGCTCGAATCCCAGGTACCGGGCAATCCGCCGCTCCAACTCGGCCAGCCGGTCGGTGGTGCCGAGCAGGTCGAGCATGTCCTGGCCGGTACCGACCGGCCCTTTGATGCCGCGCAGCGGGTAGCGCGCGATGAGGTCGCCGAGGCGGTCGAAAGCGGCCAGCAACTCCTCGGCACACGCCGCGAACCGCTTGCCGAGCGTTGTGGCCTGCGCCGGCACGTTGTGTGTGCGACCGGTGATCACCATGTCCGCGTGCTCGGCGGCCAGCCGGGCCAACCGGGCCAGCGCGGCGACGCACCGGTCGCGCACCAACTCCAGCGATCGGCGGACGAGCAGCTGCTCGACGTTCTCGGTGAGGTCGCGGCTGGTCATTCCCTTGTGGACGTCCTCGCGACCGGCGAGCGCGTTGAACTCCTCGATACGCGCCTTGACGTCGTGCCGTGTCATCCGCTCCCGGTCGGCGATACGGGCCAGGTCGACATCGTCGGCAACGGCTGCGTACGCATCGATGGCGTGGTCGGGACCCGGGACACCGAGCTCCTGCTGAGCGCGCAGGACCGCCAGCCAGAGTCGGCGTTCCAGTAGGACCTTGTGCTCCGGTGACCACAGCGACACCATCACCGGCGACGCGTACCGCGCGGCGAGCACGTCAGGGATGGACGGCTTGCCCGACACGGCGATCATTGTCCTCCAGCACCCGGAATACGACTCCGGTGAGTCCGGGTTGGCGCCGCCATGACCCGACCGGTGCGTATTGGCGTCCAAATCCAACCGCAGCATGGGGACTACTCGGATATCCGCCGGGCCGTCGCCGCCGCCGAAGAAGCAGGCGCCGACGTCATTTTCAACTGGGACCACTTCTTCCCGCTGAGCGGGGACCCGGACGGCAAGCACTTCGAGTGCTGGACCATGCTCGCCGCCTGGGCCGAGGCCACCAGCCGAGCGGAGATCGGTGCGCTCGTCACGTGCAACAGCTACCGAAACGCCGACCTCCTCGCCGACATGGCGCGAACCGTCGACCACATCAGCGGTGGCCGGTTGATCCTCGGGATCGGCGCCGGCTGGTTCCAGCGCGACTACGACGAGTACGGGTACCAGTTCGGAACCGTCGGATCACGACTCGACGCGCTGGGCGAGGCGTTACCTCGGATCGAGGCGCGGTGGCGCCGGCTCCACCCGGTGCCCACCCGAGAGATTCCCGTCCTCATCGGCGGCGGCGGGGAACGCAAGACGCTGCGCTTCGTCGCCCAGCACGCCACGATCTGGCACAGCTTCAGCAACGCTCCGACGCTGGTCCGCAAGTCGGCGGTGCTCGCGGACTGGTGTCGAAAGCTCGGCCGGGATCTGGCCGATATCGAAGTGTCTACCGGGGTTCGCGGCGACCCATCCGTGGCCGGCGAGGAACTGCTGGCGGCGGGCGCGACGCTGTTCACCATTGGCCGGTCCGGACCCGCATACGACATGGGCGTAGTGCGGGACTGGATCGCCTGGCGCGACGATCAGCGGCGCGGACTCTGAAGCGCCGGCACGCTGACGGTGTCGTGCGACGCGGCCTCCGCGATGTCGATGCGGTAGAAGCCGCCGTCCAACCGGATCTCCCGGACCGCGGCGTAGGCACGGTTGCGGGCCTCGGCAAGGTTCGCGCCGCTCCCGGCGACCGACAGCACCCGCCCGCCGCTGCTCACCAGCCGCCCGGAGGAGTCACGGCGGGTACCGGCGTGGAACACATCGACGTCCTCGACCGCGCCGGCCCGATCCAGTCCTTCGATGACGTCCCCCGCACGCGGAGTCGACGGGTACCCGCCGGCCGCGAGCACCACGACGACCGTCGCGCCGTGCAGCCAGCGCAGCGGCGGCACGTTATGGAGCGTTCCGGACGCGGCGGCGCCGAGCAGACCGCCCAGCGGTGTGCCGAGCCGGGTGAGTACCGCCTGCGTCTCCGGGTCACCGAACCGGGCGTTGAACTCGACCACCCGGACGCCCCGCGTTGTCAGTGCCAGCCCGGCGTACAGCACGCCCGTGTACGGAGCGCCGCGATGACGCATCTCCACGATCGTCGGTCGGACGACGCGCTCCAGAACGTCGTCGACGAGATACGGCGGCGCCCAGGGCAGGGGGGTATAGGCGCCCATCCCGCCGGTGTTCGGGCCGTGGTCGCCGTCGTATGCGCGCTTGAAGTCCTGCGCGGGCGCCAGCGGGACGATCGTCTCGCCGTCGGTGACGCAGAACAGCGACAGCTCCGGCCCGTCGAGATAGTCCTCGACGACCACACGTCCGCATGCTGCCGCGTGCGCGAGCGCCGCAGCCCTGTCGTCTGTGACGACCACGCCCTTGCCCGACGCGAGCCCGTCGTTCTTGACGACGTACGGCGGGCCGAACCGGTCCAGCGCGTCCTCGACTTCGGCCGCCGTGTCACAGACGACGGCCATCGCCGTCGGAACCCCTGCCGCGGCCATGATCTCCTTGGCGAACGCCTTCGACCCCTCCAGCCTGGCCGCGCGGGCGGACGGCCCGAAGCAGGCGATCCCTCTGACCCGGACGGCGTCCGCGACGCCGGCCACCAGCGGCGCTTCCGGTCCGACGACCACCAGGTCGGCCGTGATCCGCTCGGCCAGGTCGGCCACCGCTCGTGGCCGGGTTGCCTCCACCGGGTGCACCGCCGCGACGTCGGCGGCGATGCCGGCGTTGCCTGGCGCCGCATGCACCTCGGCCACCGACGGGTCACGAAGGAGCCCCCGGACGAGAGCGTGCTCCCGACCCCCGGAGCCGATGACGAGCACCCTCACGCGCGCCGAGCCTACCCCGGTGATCATGTCCGGTTCCCTGCCGCATTCGGCGGTCCGGCAACACTCACGGGCTGGTGGCGGCGGCCCAGTCGATGACCAGCTGAGCAGCCTCCCGCCGGTACTTCCGCAATGCCGATATCTGCGCGGCGTCCGGGTGGCCGACGCCTGTGCCCGATCGGCCAGCCGGGCCACTCGCAGCCGATCGCAGACACCGCCTGCTGGCAGCCGTCCCACCGCCACGTTCGGTCTGACCGGGGCGGTCAGACCAGGTCGCGGATCGCTATCAGCTCGTCCCGCCGCGGACCGACGCCGGCGGCAGCGACCGGCGCGCCACACAGCTCTCCTACCGCCGAGACGTAACGCACCGCGGCGTCCGGCAGGTCGGTGAGCGAACGGGCAGCGGAGATGTCCTCGCTCCAGCCGTCCAGGAACTCGTACACCGGTACGGCATGGTGCAACTCGGTCTGCGTCATCGGCATCTCGTGGTGCCGCACACCGTCGACGTCGTAGGCGACGCACACCGGGATCTTGTCCCGGCCGGTCAGCACGTCGAGCTTGGTGAGCACGAAGTCCGTCACCCCGTTGACCCGGGCCGCGTAGCGACCGATGACCGCATCGAACCAGCCGCACCGCCGCGGGCGCCCGGTGGTCGTCCCGTACTCGGCACCGACGTCTCGCAACTGTTGACCGTCGGCGTCAAGTAGCTCGGTGGGGAACGGCCCCTCGCCCACGCGTGTCGTGTACGCCTTGATCACCCCGACCACTCGGTCGATGCGGGTCGGCGGGATGCCGGAGCCGGTACAGGCACCTCCCGCGGTCGCGCTCGACGACGTGACGAACGGGTAGGTGCCGTGGTCGACGTCGAGCATGGTGGCCTGGGCACCTTCGAGCAGTACCGTGTGTCCGTCGTCCAGCGCGCGCGACAGCAGCCGAGCCGTGTCGGCGACCATTGGACGCAGTCGGTCCGCAAACGCCAGCAACTCGTCGGCGACCGAGTCGACGGTGATGGCACGCCGGTTGTAGACCTTCACCAGCAACTGGTTCTTCTGCTCCAGCGCGCCCTGCACCTTCTGGCGGAGGATCTTCTCGTCGAACAGGTCCTGCACGCGGATACCGACGCGGGACATCTTGTCGGCGTACGTGGGGCCGATGCCGCGCCCGGTGGTGCCGATCCGGCGGGTGCCGAGGAACCGCTCGACGACCTTGTCCAGCGTTCGGTTGTAGGGCGTGATCAGGTGGGCGTTGGCGCTGACCACCAGAGCCGACGTGTCGAAACGCCGGGCCTCGAGCGCGTCGATCTCGTCGAACAGGACGGCGAGGTCGATCACCACTCCGTTGCCGATCACCGGCACCACGCCAGGCGTGAGGATGCCGGACGGCAACAGGTGCAGCGCGTAGGTCTCGTTGCCGATCACCACAGTGTGTCCAGCGTTGTTGCCGCCGTTGAACCTGACGACGTAGTCGACCGCCGAGCCGAGGAGGTCGGTCGCCTTCCCCTTGCCCTCGTCGCCCCACTGGGCCCCGACCAGAACGATCGCGGGCATTCGAGCGCCTCCTCCGTCCGTCGACCAAACCGCCCGAGGGTAGCGGCGTCAGACCAGCTTCCGGCGCGCGGCCTCGACTCCTGCCTGGAACCTCGTCGTGGCGCCGAGCTCGCCGAGCACGTCGGCAACGCGCCGGCGCACCGTGCGAAGGGACAGGCCGAGCTGCCGGGCGATGGTCTCGTCCTTGGCACCGGCCGCGAGCAGCCGCAACACCTGCTTGTTGCCGCCGCTGCCATCCGCCGTTCCCGGGAACGGGACGGCCTGCCGCCAGAGCAGCTCGAACAGATTACTCAGCGCGTCGACAACGCCCGGGGTGCGGACGACCACCCGGCGAGCCGGGTATCGACCCCATTCGACCGGCACGAGTGCCGCCTCGGTGCCGAAAAGCATCAGCCGCGACGGCGGAGATGGCAACAGCCGCACCTGTTCGCCCACATCGGCCCACTCCCGCACGACGCGCAGCCACTCCGGACGGTGCATGGCTTCGGCTGGATAGATGCTGCGGGCTGGCCGGCCGCCGAAGATCTCCCGCGGCAGTGACGTGTCGCCCTTGTTCAAGCCGGGGTCGACCAGCCATTCCACCGGATGGACCATCAGCAGCTCGCCGGCCGTGCTGCGCAGCAGCGCATCGACGACACCTCGGATCTCCGGCCCGGTGTGCAGCTCGACCGGTTGCAGGCGGGAGCCGGTCAGCTCGAGGTCGCGTTCCTCGGCGGCATAGTCCGGGATAGCGGTGCGCAGCGTGACGAGCGCCTGTTGGCGTGCCGCCAGGTTGCGGGCTTCCTGCTCGGCCAGCCGGCCCAACGCCAGATGCGGCGACAGCGCGATGACGTCGCCGTCGCTCACCGCGATCAGGCCGAGTTCGACGATGGGCTCGAGCTCGCGCTGGAGCTCCGCCTCGTCCCAGTCGAGCCGCTGGGCCAGGGCACCGATGCCGATGGGGCCTTCCCGCAGCACGGTCCGGTACACCCGGTCGCCACGCGCTCCGATGCCGAAGCTCTCCAGTGCTGGCGGCGGGTTCGATGGGGGCACAGTTGGCAGGTTAGCGCCACTGGCAGCAAGTAGCCGTATCGATCGAGATGCCGGATGCATCATTATTGTTAGAGGCCGCCGGGACGCTGCAGGGGACGATTCCGGCGGCCTCGTTATTTTGGCCTATTGCGTTATGTCAGCCGCTGGCCCGCCGAGCGCAGCGCCTCGCACGCTTCGACCACCCGGGCAGCCATTCCGGCCTCCGCGGACTTGCCCCACGACCGCGGGTCGTAGGCCTTCTTGTGTCCCACCTCGCCGTCGACCTTGAGCACGCCGTCGTACTTGGTGAACATGTGGTGGGCGACCGGCCGGGTGAACGCGTACTGCGTGTCGGTATCGACGTTCATCTTGACCACGCCGTAGTCCAGCGCAGTGCGGATCTCCTGGAGCGACGAGCCGGATCCGCCGTGGAACACGAGGTCGAACGGCTTCTCCGCGCCGGTCTTCGCACCGACCGCTCGCTGGATCTGGTCCAGGATCTCCGGGCGCAGTACGACGTTGCCCGGCTTGTAGACCCCGTGCACGTTGCCGAACGTCAGCGCGGTGAGGTATCGGCCCTTCTCTCCGGTGCCGAGCGCCGCCGCTGTGGCCAACCCGTCCTCGGGCGTGGTGTAGAGCTTCTCGTTGATCTCGTGCGAGACGCCGTCCTCCTCGCCGCCGACCACACCGACCTCGATCTCCAGCACGATCCCGACTTTGGCCGTGGCGGCGAGCAGCTCTTCCGCGATCTGCAGGTTCTCCTCCAGCGGGACCGCGGAGCCGTCCCACATGTGCGACTGGAACAGCGGCAGCTCGCCGCGCCCAACCCGCTCCGTGGAGATCGCGAGCAGCGGGCGGACGAACCCGTCGAGCTTGTCCTTCGGGCAGTGGTCGGTGTGCAATGCGATCTGCACCGGGTAGTTGCGTGCCACCTCGTGGGCGTAGGCCGCCAGGGCCGAGGCGCCGGCAACCATGTCCTTCACGGTGGGACCGGACAAGTACTCGGCGCCGCCGGTCGAGATCTGGACGATGCCGTCGCTTTCGGCGTCGGCGAAGCCACGCAGTGCGGCGTTGAGCGTCTGCGACGAAGTCACGTTGATCGCTGGGTACGCGAAGGCACCCGACTTGGCACGGTCGAGTATCTGCGCGTACGTCTCGGGAGTGGCAATAGGCATCGGAGGCTCCTCGTGTTGCGGCAACTCGTACGTGCTGCCGCCAGTATTCCGCGCCCCATTCTGCCGTGGTACCGGAGCGGTTCTGGAATGACCACGTACACCACCCGTACCCGTACATCACCAGGCCTGCAGGCCTGGTGATGTACCCACAGGGGTGGTGAACGTGGTCATTCCAGAAGCGCAACCGCTCACGGCAGACGGCCGGCTGTGCACGGCGTGGTGATGAACAGGTAGGCCCGGTGCCTGGCGACGGCGCGGCTACCCTGCGGGGCGTGCCGGAGCGGACCGCGATCGTTGCCAGCAAGATCGGCCTGCACGCACGGCCGGCGGCGGTGTTCGTCAAGGCCGTGTCGCAGCAACCGGTCAAGGTCTCGATCCGCAAGCGCGACGGCGCGCCGGTCGACGCGGCCAGCATCCTCTCGATCATGACGCTCGGCGTCGAGCACGGCGACGAGGTTGTCCTTTCGGCAGAAGGCGACGGCGCCGAGTCGGCGCTGGACGCGCTCACCGCACTGCTGGAATCCGACCTCGCCGGCTGAGCACCGCAATCACAATCCCAGCTCGCCGAGTACCGGCAGCTCGGTGCGCACGGCGTGCCGGGCCTGGCGCGCGTCGGGTGCCGCCAGGGCCAGCTCAGCCAGGCGGACACAGTCGTTGTACGACGTGGCGGCGAGCACTGCGGCGACGTCGGCAAGTGCCCGAGGGGTCATGGACAGGCTTGCCGCCCCGAACCCGACCAGCACGCAGGCCAGCGCCGCATCGGCCGCGGCCTCGCCGCACACACCGACCGGCCGCTCGAGCGCCGCGCCGGCCTGGCAGGTCAGCTGCACGAGTCGCAGAACTGCCGGCTGCCACGGATCGTTGAGGTGCGCCAGCTCGCTCTGCAGCCGATCCGCGGCCATCGCGTACTGCGCAAGATCGTTGGTGCCGATGCTGGCGAACCGGACGGACTGCAGGATGGTCGACGCAGTCAGCGCGGCAGCCGGCACCTCCACCATCACGCCGGCGTTGACCAGTCCGGCGCGCGAGCACGCCGCCGCGAACTGCGTCGCCTCCGCAGCCGTCGACACCATGGGCGCCATGACCCACACGTCCGCGCTCTCGGCTCCGGCCGCCGCCGCGATCGCGGTCAGCTGGTCGGTCAGCAGATCGGCTCGGCGCGCGGCAACCCGCACGCCGCGCACGCCGAGCGCCGGGTTCTCCTCCGCTGACAGGCGCAGGAAGGGCAACGGCTTGTCGGCACCCGCGTCCAGCGTGCGTACCACGACCTTGCGGCCGGGAAACGCCCGGAACACCTCCCGATAGACGGAAACCTGTTCGTCCACGGATGGCGGCTGCGTGTGCCCGAGAAAGCAGCACTCGGTCCGGAACAGCCCGACTCCCTCGGCGTTCGCTTCGACGGCCGGCTTGACGCCGGCGATGTCGGCCACGTTCGCCAGCAACTCCACCCGCCGGCCGTCCGCCATGCGTCCGATGCCGTCGAAGACATGCGGCCGCGTCGACACTTGGAACGCGGCCGTGACGTCCCTCACCGGGGGGTCGACCCGGACAGTGCCGGCGGCTCCGTCGACGAGCACCACCGTGCCGGGCGACAGGTCGAGTGCGCGCGTTACGGCCACCACAGCGGGCACACCGAGGGCCCGAGCCAGGATGGCGGTGTGCGATGTCGGGCTGCCCTCAGCGGTCACCAGTGCCACGCAGCCGGACGTGTCCAGTATCGCCATCTCGGCCGGCGCCACGTCACGCGCCACCAGCACATACGGCCTCGATCCGAGCGGTATTCCGGGAGACGGCAGGCCGGACAGCTCGGCGATGATGCGGTCGCGGACGCCCGCGACGTCGTGGACCCGGTCGGCGAGATATCCGCCGACCTCGGCCAGCTGCTCGGCCACCTCTCCTGCCGCCTCCCAGACCGCGCGCGCGGCGGACAAACCCCCGATCACTTTGGCCTGTGCGGCGGCGAGCAACGCCGGATCCGCCGCCATCAGCGCCGTTGCGTCGAGCACCGCCCTGCTCTCGCCGTGGGCTCTGGTGGCCTGCTGCCGCAGGTCATCACGCACGCGTACGGCCGCGAGGCGGACCCGGTCGGCCTGCGCAGTGGGATCGGTTCCGGTCGTTGGCGGCGAGCCGGCCGGCGGTTCGGCGACCGGCTCGGGCATCCGGGCTACCGGCCCTACGGCCCGGCCGGGACTCACGCCCAGCCCGGTGATGACGGCGCCAGAGGGAGGAGCGGTCACTGCGGGTCAGCCTCTCGGGGTCGCTCCGCCTGCCCCGAAGCCGTTGCATCGCGTGAAGGGTTTTCAACGTAATCCGCGCCGGGATTGTGTTGGGAGACCTCCACTAGATGCCTCGCCGGGGGCGGCGATGCATCCTCACCGAGAGTGACGGCGGCCTCCTCGGAACTCTCCTCACGACCGGGCGTGCGCAGGTTCCACCGGGTGATCACCCAGCGGAACAGCAGGTAGTAGATCACTGCGTAGACCAGGCCGACCAGGACCAACAGCAGCGGTTTCTCGGCGATGGTGAAGTTCAGCAGGTAGTCGATGACGCCTGCGGAGAACCCGAAGCCGTCGCGGATGTCGAGTGCGTTCACCAGGGCGAGCGATGTTCCGGTGAGCACGGCGTGCAGGGCGTAGAGCGGGAATGCGACGAACAGGAACGAGAACTCGATCGGCTCGGTGACGCCCGTGACGAACGACGTCAGCGCGGCGGAGAGCATGATGCCGCCGACGACCTTGCGCTGCGCCGGCCGGGCGGTTTGCCAGATCGCGAGCCCGGCGGCGGGCAGCGCGAACATCATGATCGGAAAGAAGCCCGTCAGGAACGCGCCGGCCGTCGGATCGCCGCTGAGGAACCGCGCGATGTCGCCGGTCACGACGGCGCCGCTCTCCGTCGTGTACTCGCCCAGCTGGAACCACGGGAACGAGTTGAGGATGTGGTGCAGCCCGAGCGGTATGAGCAGCCGGTTCAACGTGCCGTAGACACCGCCGCCGACGACGTCGTTCTCCGTTACCCACTTGGACAGTTCCGACAGCGCGGAGTCGAACGGCTTGTACAGGAAGCTCATGCCAACGGCGATGAACACCGCGACAAAAGCCGTGACGATCGGCACGAAGCGGCGGCCGCCGAAGAATGCCAGATATGCAGGGAGTTTGATCCGGTAGTACCGCTGCCACAGCAGTGCCGTGATCAGACCGATGATCAGACCGCCGAGTACCCCGAAGTCGATCAGTTCCTGTTCGTCACCCTCGACCGCCTCGCCCAGGATGTACGGCGACATCGCGTCGGTGACCGCCTCGAACACCACGTAGCCCACCAGGGCAGCGAGCGCAGTGGAGCCGTCGGCCTTGCGGGCGAACCCGATCGCCACACCGACGGCGAACAGCAACGGCAGGTTCGCGAACAGCGCGCCGCCAGCTGCGCTCAACACGTCCGCCACGGGTTCCAGCCAGGTGCCGAGAGCGCGCGCCAGGCCGTTCTCGCCGAGCATGTCCGGCTGACCGAGGCGCAGCAACAGCGCAGCTGCCGGCAACGCGGCGATCGGCAGCATCAAGCTGCGTCCGATCCGCTGCAGTTGCGGAAGGCCGGGCAGTCGCCGGCCTGGCTCGATGGTCGGGATTGTCGCGCCGGTGGTCATCGCGCTCCTCAATCACTGCAGCGTCGTGCGAAAGAGTCTTCCAGCCGACCTCCACTGCGCTGGCTACCGTGGTTGCCTTACCGGTCCAGTCACCGGGAGGTCGGTTATGGGCAACGCCGAGCAGATTCTCGCGGCGCTCGGGGGAGCGGAGAACATCGTCGAGATCGAACCGTGCATCACCCGGCTGCGAGCCGAGGTCGAGGATCCCCGCCTGGTAGACGACGTCGCGCTGAAGGCGGCAGGGGCGTTCGGCGTGGTTCGGTCCGGCAACGCGGTGCAGGTCGTCGTCGGCCCGCAGGCCGACACCATCGCTTCGGACATCGAAGACCTGATGTGACGCTGGTGAACGTGCTCGCGCCCTTCTCCGGTCGGGCGCTGCCGCTGTCCGACGTGCCCGACCCGGTGTTCTCCACTGCGTTGGTGGGGCCAGGCGCTGCCGCAGAGCCGACAAGTAGCGGGCGCGTCATCGCCGGGTCGCCGGTCTCCGGCCGGATTCGCAAGTTGCACCCGCATGCCTTCGTCGTCGTCTCCGCGGATGGTGCAGGCGTCCTGGTCCATCTCGGCATCGACACGGTCCAGCTGGCGGGAAACGGGTTCGAGCTGCTCGCTACCGAAGGCGGCGAGGTCGTGGCCGGCGATCCGATGGTGGCGTGGTGGCCGGAGGAGGTCCGGCGCGGTGGCCGGTCCGTGGTGTCGCCGGTGATTGCGCTGGATGCCCGGCCGGAGGCGCTGTCCGACGTGCGCGTCGAAGGCCAGGTTGCGGCGGGGGAGCCGCTTTTCGTCTGGATCCGCGCTTGATCCACGGCCGCATCGGGGTCATAAGCCCAATACGTTCGGTCGATCACGTCCCACGGTTGCTCAGAGCTTCTCGGCGGCCTTACGCGCCGCAACCAACACCGGGTCCCACACCGGCGAGAAGGGCGGCGCGTAGGACAGGTCCACCATCGCGAGATCGGCGACCGTCATCTGCTGCCACAGCGCGAGCGCGAGCACGTCGATGCGTTTCGCCGATCCGGTCCGGCCGACGATCTGCGCGCCGAGCAACCGGCCGTCCGGCCTCAGCGCAAGCAGCTTGATCGTCAGCGGCTCGGTGCCGGGGAAGTAGCCCGACTTCGTCGTCGACTCGGCGGTCGCCGTCAGGAACTCGAAGCCGGCGCGCCGGGCGTCCTCCTCGCCCAAACCGGTGCGGGCAACCTCCAGGTCGCACACTTTGCTGATCGCGGTGCGGACGACACCGGGAAACGTCGCGTCGCCGCCGCCGAGGTTGGTGCCGAGGACCCGGCCCTGTTTGTTGGCGTGGGTGCCCAACGGGACGTGGACGAACGTGCGCGCGATCCGGTCGAAGCTCTCGACGCAGTCGCCGGCGGCCCATACGCCGTCCGCCCCGGCGACCCGCATGCGCTCGTCGACCCGCAGGCCGCGGTGCTCGCCCAGTACCAGCCCGGCGTGCTCAGCCAGCGACGTCGCCGGCCGCACACCGATTCCGAGCACGATGATGTCGGCGGGGTACGCGCGGCCCCCGGCGACAACTGCCTGCACTTCGCCGCCGTCGTTCTCAAAGGCCTCGATCGGCGTGTCGGTCTCGACCGTGATGCCCATCGCCTCCATCGCCTTGTGCACCTGACGGCCCAAGTCGTGGTCCAGCGTGGTCATCGGCTCCGGGGCCTTGTCGATGACGGTCACGTCGAGCCCGCGCACGACCATGGCTTCGGCCATCTCGATGCCGATGTACCCGCCGCCCACGATGACCGCCCGCTTCGGGTCATTTGCCATCAGCCGGTCCAGCAGCGCCGTGCCATCCTCCAGGGTCTGCACGCCGTGGATGCCGGTGGCATCGGCGCCTGGGACGTCTGGCCGGATCGGCTCGGCGCCCGTGGCGATGACAAGCTGGTCGAACGGCAGCGCGCCGGTCTGGCCGGTGCTGCGGTCGCGGTAGTCGACCATGCGCCGGTCCATGTCGACGTCGACCGCTTCCGTCTGCATCCGGACGTCGATGCCGTTCGCCCGGTGCTCGTCCGGGGTCCGGGCCACCAGTGCAGCGGGCCCGTCGACGGTGCCGGCCACCCAGTACGGGATGCCGCATGCCGAGTACGACGTCCAGCGGCCACGCTCCAGCGCCACGACGTCGAACGACCGGCCGTTGGCCTTCGCCGTCCGCAGCGCCTGCGACGCCGCGCTCATCCCGGCGGCGTCGCCCCCGATCACCACCACGCGTTCGCTCATGCGCCTGAGCGTGGCACAACCCCACCGCGCCGACCATGATCGTGAACACTTTGCCGCCGATTCGGCAGTAAAGCGTTCATGATCACGGGGAAGCGTGCTGGCTGAAGCGATGCCGCCGGATCCACGCGTGCATCGCGATGGCGGCCGCCGCCCCGGCGTTGATCGAGCGGGTCGACCCGTACTGGGCAATGGACAGCACGACGTCGGCGTGTCGGCGCGCCTCGGCCGAGAGACCTGGTCCCTCCTGGCCGAATAGCAGGACACACCGCTCGGGCAGGTCGTACGTCTCCAGCGCGGCAGCGCCGGGCAGGTTGTCGACACCGAGCACCGGCAGGTCCACCCGGTGCGCCCACCGCCCCAGCTCCTCGACAGTCCGATGGTGGTGAATGTGCTGGTACCGGTCGGTGACCATGGCTCCGCGCCGATTCCAGCGCCGCCGCCCGACGATGTGCACGGCGGCGGCGAGGAACGCGTTCGCCGTCCGCACGATCGACCCGATGTTGAAGTCGTGCTGCCAGTTCTCGATGGCGACGTGGAACGGATGCCGCTGCCGGTCGAGGTCCGCGGCGATCGCCTCGACTGTCCAATAGCGGTACCGGTCGGCGACGTTGCGACGATCACCCTGGACGAGCAGCTCTGGGTCGTAACGCGGATCGTCCGGCAGGGGACCGGGCCATGGGCCGACCCCCGGCAGCACGTCGTCCATGGGATCAGGCGAGGCCGAGGTCGGCGAGGCCGTACGCTGCCCGGTACTCCAGTCCGGCCTGCTCGATCCGCTCCCGTGCACCGGTCGCGCGGTCCACGACGACGGCGACGCCGACGACGTCCGCGCCCGCCTCACGCAACGCATCGACGGCCGTCAGCACGCTGGCTCCCGTTGTGGACGTGTCCTCCACGGCCAGCACTCGCCGCCCGCCGACGTCCGGTCCTTCGATCCGCCGCTGTAGGCCATGCTCCTTGGTGCTCTTACGCACCACGAAATTGTCGAGCACCCGGCCGGAGGTCGCAGCGGCGTGCAGCATGGCCGCAGCGACGGGATCCGCGCCCAGCGTCAGCCCGCCGACCGCGTCGTACTCCAGGTCCGCGGTGAGGTGGAGCATCACGTGGCCGACCAAGGGCGCGGCTTGCCCGTCGAGTGTGACCCGGCGCAGGTCGACGTAGTAATCGGCTTCCCGGCCGGACGAGAGGACAACCGGGCCACGCACCACCGCCTTGTCGGCAATCATCCGACGCAAGTCGTCCTGGACGCTCACGCTGAGCGAGCGTACGGACTACGACCGCTGGCGTGTCGAGGCGGACGTTGCCGCCGAAGCGGCCAACGTCGCAGTTGGGTAAACGGTCTTGCTTGCATGCGGGGCGGTGTGTTCGATGGCACGATCACCGACAACCAGGCCGAGGAGGATGGATGACCAGGAGACGTGCCGAAGCCTTCGCACTGGTATTGCCGCTGGTCATCGGCTTGGCGGCATGTGGCGGCGGTAACGGCGACGACGGCGGCGACGGCGGCGCTGAGGACGACGGCGGCCCGCTCCTTGTCTGGACGACCGAGGACCTGGCCGACCGGGTTACCACCCAGAAAGCGGTACTCGACGCCTGGGCGGAGAGCGCGGGCACGACGGTCGAGCTCACCCCCATCGCCGAGGATCAGCTGTCCTCGGTGCTCGCCGCGGCCATCGCTGGCAACGAGCAGCCAGACGTAATCGCCGCGCTGTCGCTGGGCGGCGTGCAACGGTTGCAGACCGAAGGACTGCTCGATACCGAGGCCGCGGCCGACGTGGTCTCCGAGCTTGGTGAGGACACGTTCAGCGAGAGCGCCTTGGAGCTGACCAGGGACGAAGACACACAGCTCGCCGTGCCCAGTGATGCCTGGCCGCAGATGCTCTTCTACCGGAAGGACCTGTTCGACGCCGCCGGCTTGGAGGAGCCGACGTCCTACGAGGCGATCACCACGTCAGCTCGACAACTGAACGCCGGAGGTATCGCGGGCATCGTCGCGGCCACCGCGCCGGCCGACTCCTTCACCCATCAGACGTTCGAGCACATCGCGCTGGCGAACAACTGCGAGCTCGCCGACGACGACGGCGAGATCGCGCTGGCCAGTGACGAGTGCCGCGAGGCGTTCGAGTTCTATACCTCCCTCATCCGGGACGCCTCCGTGCAGGGAAACCAGGACGCCGACACCACCCGCGCGGCCTACTTCTCCGGCACTGCGGCGATGGTGATCTGGTCGTCGTTCCTGCTGGACGAGCTCGCCGGGCTGCGCAACGACGCGCTGCCCACCTGCCCGGAGTGCCAGGCTGATCCGACGTTCCTGGTGCAGAACACCGGCGTCGTCACCGCGCTGGAGGGCCCGAGCGGCGACGAGCCGGCCGCGTACGGGGAGATCGTGTCCTGGGCGCTGCTCACCGACGCGGACGCGAACGCGCGTGACCTGGTGCAGTACGTGATGAGCGAGGGCTACACCGACTGGTTGGCGGTGGCTCCAGAGGGCAAGGTGCCGGTGCGTAGCGGCACCGAGGACGACCCAGAGGAGTACCTAACCGCGTGGCGGGAGCTGGAAGCAGGGGTCGACACCAAGGCGCCGTTGTCACAGTTCTACGACCAGGAGACCCTGGACGCGGTGGCCACCAGCCCGGACACCATCTCGCGGTGGGGCTTCCCGCAGGGGCAGGGTGCGGTCGCCGGGGCGGTCGCCGGGCAGTTCGTGCTACCCAAGGCGCTCGCCGAGGCCATCGGCGGCACCTCGGTGGACGACGCGCTGCAGCAGGCGGCGGACGAGGCGGCCACGATCAAGGACGAGGTCGGCTGACGCGGGGGTCGCATGACGACAGTCAGTCCCGCCCCGGCGGCTCCGGTCACCGAACGGGCGAAGGTCCGCACCCTCACGCAGGAGGACGCCCGCACCGGTCTCCTGCTGATCTCGCCGACGCTGGTCATCGTGCTGGCGATCGTGGTAGTGCCGCTGCTCTGGTCGGTCCTGTTGGCCTTCCAGGAGGTGCGGCTGATCACGGTAGGGCGGCACAGCCTGTTCTCCCCGCTCACGATCGAGAACTTCCGCCGGGTCTTCACCTCCGACGTGCTGTGGAGCAGCCTCCGGACGACGCTGATCTACACCGCCGCGTCCACAGCGCTGACCGTCCTCTTGGGCTTGATCGCCGCCCTGGCGGTACGGCGGCCGTTCCCGGGGCGCACGTTCGTGCGGGCGTCGATGCTGCTGCCCTACGTCGCTCCGGTGGTCGCGGTGACGTTCGTCTGGAAGATCATGCTCAACCCGGAGTTCGGGATCATCAACGAGTGGGGCCAGCGGTTGTTCGGCTGGGACGACCCGATCGCTTTTCTGTCGCAGCGGAGCGGTGAGCTGTCCGTATTCGGGCTGGAGATTCCGGTTCCGGTCGGGCTGCTCACCGTCATCGCGTTCGAGGGGTGGCGGTACTTCCCGTTTGCGTTCCTCTTCCTGCTCGCCCGGGTCAGCGCGCTGTCCGCGGACGTGGAGGAGGCAGCAACCGTCGATGGAGCCACTCCGCTGCAGACGTTCCGCTACGTCATACTTCCGCAGCTGATGCCGGTGATCGCGGTCGTCACGGTGCTGCGGACGATCTGGACGTTCAACGAGTTCGACGACATCTTCCTGCTCACCGGCGGCGCGGCCGGGACCCAGGTGCTGAGCATCCGGGTGTACGAGTTGCTCACCGTGCAGCAGAACGTCGGTGCCGCTGCCGCCCAGTCGGTGTTCATGGCTGGCGTGTTGCTGGTGCTCATCTCGATCTACTTCAACGTGATGCGCAGGCGGGGGGGTGAGGTGCTGTGAGCACGGTCAGTCAACCAGCGCTGCCCACCACGCAGACTCGGCCGCCCCGCCAGCCCCCCGCCACTCCCCGGTGGACCCGAGACCGGATGGAGCGGCAGGTGTTCGGAGTACTGAGGTGGGTGGTCATCGCGGGGTTCCTGGTGGCCACGCTGCTGCCCTTCTATTACATGTTCATGCTCTCGGTCCGGCCGATCGAGGACCTGCTGCTCAATCCGGACTCGCTGTGGGTCAGCAACTTCACACTGGACACGTACCGAGAGGTGCTCGCCCCTGTGGACGAGGGCGGCCAGGGCTTCGTGTCCATGCTGCGCAACAGCGCCATCGTCGCCGTCGCGTCGGTGCTGCTGGCGCTCGCCATCGCGATTCCCGGCGCATACGCCATTGCCCGGCTGCCGTTCTTCGGCCGGCGCTACGTCAGCGTGCTGTTCCTCGCCGTGTACATGTTCCCGGGGATCGTGCTGGCCATCCCGCTGTTCGTGCTGCTGACCAAGCTGGAGCTGCGTGGGTCGCTGGCCGGGTTGATCCTGGTCTACATCTCGCAGACGGTTCCAGTGGCGATCTACACGCTGCGGAACTACTTCACCACGATCCCGGAGAGCATCGAGGAGGCCGGGCTGGTGGACGGGCTGACTCGGTTGCAGATCATCCGCAAGATCTCGCTGCCGCTCGCGCTACCGTCGATCATGGCGACCGGTTTGTTCGTGTTCATGATCGCCTGGAACGAGTTCCTGTTTGCCTTGCTGTTTCTCGCCGACAACCGGGACAACTGGACCGTCTCCATCGGCCTTGCGACGCTGTCCGGCAGTGTCGAAGTGCCGACCACCGTGCTTATGGCCGGCTCGGTCGTCATCACGCTGCCGATCATCGTCGTGTTCTTCCTCACCGAACGGCTGCTCACCGAGGGGCTCACCGCGGGCGCGGAGAAGGGCTGACGACCGGGCTTTGGCAGCCGTGTGGTCGAACCTGCCGTGCTTCAGTCCACCCCGACCCCGGTGGTACGACCTACTGCACCGGTTGTCCGGTGACGGCAGCGATGCGGTCGTAGTTGCCGTCGTAATGCACGACAGTGGCACCGTGAATCTTGCCAGCCGCAGCGGGCCTTCATAACGTCGGAAGTGGGCCGCAACGTCCACGACGCACGCGCTGAGGAGGCGTCACGCCATGTCTCGGGTCGTGGCCGTGACCGGACCGCGATCCATGACACTGACCGACGAACCCGGATACAGCGCTGGCGCCGGGCGACGTGCGTGTGGAAACGCGGTTCTCCGGTTTCTCCACCGGCACCGAGCTGACCGACCATCGCGGCTCAAACCCGTACCCGACGAAGACGTGGATTCCGACTCCCCGGGTGTTCGTCGACCGCGATGCGACGCTCCACCACCCGGTCGTGACGTTGGATACGAGGAGGTCGGCCAGGTAATCGAGGCCGGCAACGGCGTGCAGGCACCGCAAGTGACCGCCGTGGTGTCCGGCGGGAGGGGTCATCGCAGCCAGGCGGTTCTCGCCGCCACGGCAGGGCGCCTGCCGCCACGCCCGGTCTCGCCGCCGCACGGTGTTCGCCCAGGTGCGCCGTGGCGTTGAACGCCCGCCCACAGGGCTACGCCGACTGCATCGTGGCGTTCTTCCGCGACGTCTGCGCCGGCGTGAACGGTGGTGAACCCGGACCGTTCGCGACGTTCGACGACGCCATCCGAACTGCCGAAATCACAGCGTCGGTACAGGCGTCGGCGCGGGAAGGCAGCTGGGTGGTGCCTCCGCCATGACCTCGGGTTCGCTGTTGGACCGGCGCTCAGGACGTCGTAGCCCGGCTCCGGTCGGTGCGCCGTGGCGAGCACCGGCCGCGGTATCCCTCGTCGTGGGGCTCGTCGTCGCCTCGCTGGGCGGTGTGGTTGTTGCTTTGTGGGAGCGGAGCGGCACGCCAATTCCGCCGCCACAGCCGATGCCCAGCGGGCCCACGGTTGACGACTGGCCGGACGGTGGCATCGTCTACCTGGACTATCCGGCCGTCGCATCGGGGTAACGCGATCCGACGGCTCCGATGGCTATTGGTTGACGGAGTCGATTCCGCTGGCGCCGTCGCTCTGGGCCGCGGTCTCTCCGGACGGTCAGACGCTGGTGACCGAGGACGGCCTGCTTCTCGACCTGACGTCGAGCACTGTGCAGATGCCCGATCGGCTGTCGGCGGTCAGCGGACTCAGTGATGGTGCGGTACCGCGTCAGGCCTGGGCCGATCACGGGCGCGCAATCCTGGTGACTGGTCACACAGAACGCGGGCACGTTGTACGGATGGTCGACTCGTTCGCTGGAGTGACGCTCGCCGAGTGGACCGGGGTACGAGCCGCGGCGGGGGATCCCACGCACGCAGCTGCCGCTCTGGAGGTGTTGGCCGACGACCCGGTCGCCAACTGGTTCGACGGCTTCCCGCTCACCGAACGAGTGGAGATCGGCGAGGCCACCGGCATGCGCACGACGGTGCTGACGGCGGTGGAGTTCGGCGCCGCCGTGGGCATCACCGAGTTCCAGCGGCTCGTGATCGATGGACTTCAGTTCTCCCCGGACGGCAGCCTGCTGGCGCTTTCCGGCCGCACCGCTCTGGCCGCCCCCGAAGAACCCTCATTCGGCGGCTTCGTGGTGTTGGCGCGCGACGGGCACGTCGCCTATGCGCAGCCGGCCGAGGTGGGTGCCTGGTGGTGGCTGGGGTGGGTAGATCGGCGAACCCTGGTCGCAGCATTTCGGGAGACCACCCGCCACCCTCCACGCACCGGGATCATCTCGGTGTCGTTTTCGGCCGACGGTGACCCCATCATGTCCCGTGGCGTACCGCTGCCTGATGACGCCCATGCGGCTGCCTCCGCATGGGGAGCTTGTGTTGTCGCTCCAGACGAACGGCGGCTGGTGTGCGGCAG
>JACVRX010000030.1 GCA_014534205.1 Jiangellaceae bacterium | reverse complement strand
GGCTCCATCAGCACCGCGAAATCGGCAGCCAGCCACTCCGGCGCCTGCCGCACCACCCGAAGGAGCCCGCTCTTCTCCGCCTCCACCTCTTCGTGGTCGTAGAAGACGTAAGTCACGTCCAGAAACGGATCGGGGATGTGCGCCGCGAGGCGCAGGGCGACGGCCACGCCGCCTTTCATGTCCACCGTGCCGCGACCCCACAGCTGCCCGCCGACCCGCCGGGTCGGCAGGTTCCCCGCGACCGGGACCGTGTCCAGGTGGCCCGCTACGACGACGCGCTCCGGCCGGCCGGTCCACACCCGGGCGATGACCGTGTCGCCGTTGCGGTCGACCTGCAGGTGCCGGCGTTCTTGCAAGGCACCCTCGACGGCGTCGGCCAGTTCTCGCTCGTCACCACTCACCGACGGGATGTCGCACACCGCGGCGGTGAGCTCGGCCGCCGGAAGATCGAGATCCAGGACCGTCGGCATCATGTGGTCGCGGTGAAGGCGCAGAACTCGTTGCCCTCCGGGTCGGCCATGATGTGCCAGAAGATGTCGTCGGGCGTGCGCAGGATGCGCGCGCCCGCCGCGACAAGGCTGGCGACGTCGGCCGTGTCCACGTCCCAGTGCACCCGGTTCTTCGCGGCTTTCGGCTCGGGCACCGGTACCAGGCACAGGTAGTCGAACGGCAATGTCCCCCGGCCGTCCAGCGACGCGCTGCGCGGGCCCTTCTCCACGTCCAGGCCGAGCACCCGACCCCACCATTCGGCTTGCTGGAACGGGTCCGCGCAGTCGACGACGACCTCGTACAGCCGCCCGGGGAGCGACGGCCGCCCGTCCCGCACGAACGCGCAGAACTCCCCGCCCTCCACGTCGGCCATCACCCACCAACTGCGGTCGTCACCGGGCGGGCGGACGACGGCCGCGCCGAGGTCGCGCAGCCCGTCCAGGTCACCCACCTGCACGTCGAGATGCACGCGGTGCTTGACCGACTTCGGCTCTGGTACGGCGTTCAGCCAGATCACGTCGTCGTCCCGCTCGCCGGCCAGCTGGATGGATTCGCCGTCCCCGTCGGCCGGACTGCGGCCCAGCACCGCGGCCCAGAAACCAGCCAGCCGGATGAGGTCCGTGGCGTCGATGCACAGCGCCTTCCAGGTGGCAAAGGGCATGCCGCAGAGCCTATGTGGACGTGCCACGTGGGGCAGGAACCCCTGTCGTACTCTGGCCGGCATGTCCCCGAGCTCCGATCGCCTGGCGTGGGGTCTGGGACTTGCCACGAGGACCGACGCCGGTGCGGTGCTCGACGTCTGGTACCCGGCGCCTGCGCTGGGTGTTCCGCCAGCGGAAGGCGAAGACGGCCACGATCTTTCGGCGCTCGAGTCCGACGACGCCGACCGAGAAGTCCACCAGCGCGTCGTTCGAACGGCCGTCGACCTCGACGCGCCGCCCGGCGACGCGGCCGACGCGTACCTACGGCTGCACCTGCTGTCGCACCGGCTGTTACCCCCGCACGGTGCCGACCTCACCGAGGTCTTCGCGGTGCTGACCACTGCGGTCTGGACCAACTACGGGCCGTGCCCGGTGGAGGGCTTCGAACGCATCCGCGCCCGGCTGCGGCGACGGGGCCCGGTCGAGGTCTTCGGGGTCGACAAGTTTCCCCGGATGACCGACTACGTGGTGCCGGCCGGTGTACGCATCGCCGATGCCGACCGGGTGCGGCTCGGCGCGCACCTGGCGCCCGGGACAGTCGTCATGCACGAGGGCTTCGTGAACTTCAACGCCGGCACGCTGGGCCGCTCGATGGTCGAGGGACGGATCTCCTCGGGCGTGGTCGTCGGCGACGGCTCCGACATCGGCGGCGGATCGTCGATCATGGGCACGCTGTCCGGCGGCGGCTCGGAGGTGATCTCGGTCGGCCGCAACTGCCTACTCGGCGCCAACGCCGGAATCGGCATCTCGTTGGGCGACGACTGCGTCGTGGAAGCCGGCTGCTATGTCACCGCCGGAACCAAGGTGAGCCTTCCCGACGGACGGATCGTCAAGGCCCGGGAGCTGTCCGGCCAGGCCGCGCTGTTGTTCCGGCGGAACAGCGTCACCGGCACCGTCGAGGCGCTCGCCCGGTCCGGAAGCTGGGGTGAGCTCAACGCCGCCCTGCACGCGAGCTGACGTGCCGGCGCGCGCCCCGGGAACGCAGCGAGTCCCGCCAGCAAGTCAGCGCCCACGCACGGCGCCGTACCGCCGGATGCTCGCGAGCCTGCTCACGCTGGTGCTACTCGGCGCCGGTGCGATGGCGTTGCTGGTCTGGTGGATCGGCGGCTCGGTCGGCCCGTTGGTCTTGCAGGAGGTGTGCTCGGCGGAGGTCGGCGGGCAGCAGGCTCGCCTCGGTCCGGAGCAGGCGGTCAACGCCGCGACAATCGCCGCAGTGGCCGAGCGGCGTGGGCTGCCGGCCCGAGCCGTGACCATTGCCCTGGCGGCCGCGTACCAGGAGTCCGACCTGCGCAACCTCGACCACGGCGACCGGGACTCACTTGGGCTGTTCCAGCAGCGCCCGTCCCAGGGCTGGGGCTCGCCCGACCAGATACTCGATCCGGTTTACGCCACTGACCGGTTCTACGACGCGTTGGTCAAGGTTCCGGACTATCGCGAGCTGCCGATCACCGTCGCCGCGCAGCGGGTGCAGCGCAGCGCATACCCCGATGCCTATGCGGACCACGAGGCCAGGGCACGCGCGCTGGCGTCGGCGTTGTCCGGCAACTCGGCTGCAGCGTTCGGTTGTGCCATCCGACTGGGCGATTACGCCGCCGAGCAAGCGGATCAGGACGGGCTCACCGCCCGGGCCCGCGTGGTGCGCGACGAGCTCGGCGCCGCGTTCGGTGCGCTGGAAATCGGCGGCTACCGGGCCGGCGGCGTCGAGTCCGGCCACATCGACGGATCGGCGCACTACGACGGACGGGCGCTGGACGTGTTCTTCCGCGAGTACGACGACCCGCAGGTCCGCCGATCCGGCTGGGTGGTCGCGCACTGGCTGGTGGCGAACGCCGACCGGCTCGGCCTCGCGACGGTCATCTACGACGCACGCATCTGGACCGCCCGGCGCTCTTCCGAAGGCTGGCGGCCGTACACCCACCCGTCCGGGGACGCCACGAACCCTACGCTGCAACACCTCGACCACGTCCACGTCGACGTCGCTCGCGGCAACTGACCCGCGCCTCACCAGCAGGCAGACCGTCACCGTCCTGGAATGACCACGTACACCACCCCTGTGGGTACATCACCAGGCCTGCAGGCCTGGTGATGTATGGGCAGGCATGGTGTACGTGGTCATTCCAGGAGCGCTACGGGCGGCGGGGCAGAGCGGGCACCCGGGCGATCTAGCCTGTGGCTCGTGACTCAGTGGCGGGCTGCCCTCACCACGGCGGTGGCCATGCTTGCCGCCGGCGTGGCGTACGTGCTGCTGTGGGCAACCGGTCCGGCGGACTGCACCGAGATCCGCGACTGGACTGCCGACGGCGTCGCGGTAGACGTCATCGCCGACTGCCAATTGCGTTCCGGCGACTTGGTCACCGCGGTCGACGGCCGAGCGCTCGGGACCGGCCCGGCGGCCGACTGGACCACGGGCCAGACGCTCGACTACACCGTTGTGCGCGACGCCGGTGAGACGACCGTCCCGGTGCGTCTGCACGAACCCGATCTACTTGCCCGGTTCGCGCCGGCGTGGTCCACCCTGCTCTTCATCGCGTCGCTGCTGGCCGTGTCGACGTACGTGGCCTTGCGCCGGCGTGGACCGGCCACCAATGCGTTGCTGGTCCTCGCCGCCGGCTTGGCCGGCAGCACGCTGCCCACACTTCTGGGCCTACCCGTGGTCGGCATGTTCCAGCCACTGCAGCGGTGGCTCTACCTGCTCGAGGTCATCGGCGTTTATCTCAGCGCGTGGACGGCCGGCCTGGCCTTCGCGTTGCTCTTCCCCCGCCCGATGGGCCGGCTGGCCGAGTGGAACCGGTGGGCCAGGCTCAGTATCTTCACCGCGCCGGTATCGATCGCGGCGGCCGTGGCCGCCGCCGCCGCAATCGGCAGCAGCAACGTCCTGGCGTGGATCGGCAGCCTCTACCCCGGCGTCATGGCGGTGATCGGCCTCACCCAGATCGCCCTGATCACCATCAGCGTGAGCCGCATCCGCAACACAGCCGACGCGTTGGAACGTCAGCAGATGCGGTGGCTGGTCGGCACCGGGGTTCTCGCCCTCTCCGCGGGGCTTGCCGGCTGGCTCGTACCAGACCTGCTGCTCGGTCAGAGCCTGCCGACCCAGTGGATCGGGCTGGCCGCGCTGCCGTTCGTCTTCGGGCTTGCCGTCGCCTTGCTGCGCCATCGGCTGTTCGACCTGGACGTCGTGCTCAATCGCGGCCTGGTCTACGGCCTGCTCACCGCCAGCGTGGTGACGCTCTACCTGGTGGTCGTAACGGCACTGACCAGCGTGATGCGTGGCTCGTCCACCACACCCGCCGCGATCGTTGCGACGGCCGTCATCGCGGTCGCGGTCAATCCGCTGCGGGTGGTGCTGCAGCGCGGTGTGGACCGGATGATGTACGGGGAGCGCCGCGACCCCTACTCGGCGCTCTCCCGGCTGGGACGCCGGCTCGACGACGCCGGTGACGGCGACCAGCTGCTTCCCGCCGTGGCCCGCGACATCGCCGACGCGTTGCGCGTCCCGTACGTCGCGATCGAACTCGAGCCGCCCGGGCCGCCAGTCGAAGCGGGCCACAGACCGGCGTGGCTGACCGACGACCGGCTGGTCGAGCGGCCACTGGTGGACCGTGCGGAGCGGATCGGACGGCTGCGGGTCGCGCCCCGCACCCCGGCCGAGCCGCTCAGCCGGGCCGACCAGCGGTTGCTCGACGACCTCACCCGGCGGGTCGGCGCCGCGGCGCGCGAACTGAGCCTGCGGCTGGACCTGCAGAGGTCCCGAGAACGGCTGGTGCTCGCCCGGGAAGAGGAACGACGCCGGCTGCGCCGCGCGCTGCACGACGAACTGGGACCGGCGATCGCCGGACTCGGCCTGCGGACCGAGGCTGCGCGCCAGCTCGTCGACACCGATCCGCGCAGCGCGGCGGAGGCGCTCGTCACCGTGCGGGACGGCACTCAAGGCCTGGTGGCGGACATCCGGCGGCTCGCCTACGACCTACGGCCGCCCGCGCTGGACGAGCTGGGCTTGGCCGCTGCGCTGCGCCAGCACGCCGACGACGTTGGGCAACCGAAGGTCACCGTCACGGCGGCCGACGACTTCGGCGACCTCCCGGCCGCCGTCGAAGCGGCGGCGTACCGCATCGCCGTCGAGGCGCTGACGAACACCATCCGGCATGCCCACGCGACGGCGTGCTCCATCCGCCTGGGTACGACTGACGGCTGGTTGGAGGTCCGGGTGGCTGACGACGGTAGGGGCCTGCCGCCCGACCTGCACGCCGGCGTCGGCATGACCGCGATGCGGGAGCGGGCGGCCGAACTGGGCGGCAGCGTGCGAGTCGAGTCGCGGGCCGGCGGCGGCACCCTCGTCGTCGCCAGCCTGCCGGTCGGCGGCGGACGGACACCCACGGCCAGTGCGGGCGACGGCGCGTGAAAGTCGTCATCGCGGACGACCACCCGGTTTTCCTCGCCGGCCTGCAGGCGTTGCTGCAGGGTACTGAAGGCATCGAGGTCGTCGCGCAGGCGGCAACCGGCCCGGAGGCCGTAGACGCCGTCGCGAACCTTCACCCGGACGTCGCCGTGCTCGATCTGAACATGCCCGGTCCCGGCGGCATAGCGACGATTCGCGAGATCGCGAGGCGCAGACCGTCGACGCACATGGTGGTGCTGACGATGTACGACGATGACGCGCTCGTCTTCGACGCGGTGCGCGCCGGTGCGCTCGGTTACGTGCTCAAGGGCGCGCCTCCCGACGAGGTGATCCGAGCGGTTCAGGCGGTGGGGCGCGGTGAAGCCGTATTCGGCGCCGGATTGGCCCGCCGGCTCTCGGACTGGTTCTCACGCACGGCACCACCGAGTCCGTTCGAGCAGCTCACGCAGCGAGAGCGCGAGGTCTTGGAGCTGCTGGCCCGCGGGCTGCGGAACGCCGCGATCGCAGAGCGGCTCGGGATCAGTCTCAAGACTGTTCGCAACGTGGTGTCCAGCGTGCTCACCAAGCTGCAGGTACCCGACCGGGAGACCGCGACGCACCGTGCGCGGCAGGCCGGGCTCGGCCGGACACCGGGAACACTTCCCGAACCGGACCGGAAGCGCAGCGGTTGACCTCCGGGATTGTCGGCGCCGCCATTTCGCTCCGGCAGGCGACGTGAGTGTCGCCGCAGTCTGCGGAGTCTCGATGGATGAGTCAGTCGGATGTCGGCCAGGGCGCGCCGACAGCGAAGCGACGACGATTCGCAGCTGCTCGAACAGTCGGGCAGGTCATCCTACGGTGCCCGGGACGTATCGGTCAGGCACGGTGACCGCTCTCGGGCCAAGCACGACGGCAGCGCCTGGATCGCCGTGTGCACCGCCCCGTCAGCGAGGGAGTGAACCCGGGCTGGAATGGGTGGCTGGCGGCCGGATCGCTTCGAGGAATACTGGGCCGGCCCCGGCGACTCGGGCCAACCTTCGACTCCAGTACGCCACACCGCAACCGCAACGTGGGGACTGGGCCCGCCGTCGACATCTGTCGTCCTGGAGCGGTGACCGGTGCTGACTTTCCGCGAAGTGAAGACCTGTCCTCATTTCGCGGATGCTCCAGACGCCACTTGCAAGTCTTCTTGGCGGCGGCCAGAGGGGCGCCACCGACGACGCACGTGCGTAGCGCTGCCGTATTGACGTGGGTGCACGCGGCGGCGTTCGGAATCCCCGCCATCCGGTCGCGCGCTACCTTCTCCGGCGCGTGGATGTCACGCCCTGACGCCGGGTGGCATCGGGACAACTTCCCGGCACAACCGGGACACCCGGCGGTTGACCGTCGGGACGGCCGGCACCGATGGTCAGTCCCGAACGGAGCGGCGGGAGCCGCACCCGGAGAGTGGGAGCTCTGATGGACCGGTCAGTGGTGTTGTCCGTGCGCGGCGTGCACAAGTCGTTCAAGCGACGCCACGTGCTCACCGATGTGTCGTTCGACGTCCGGCGCGGCGAAGCGCTTGCCATCGTCGGCGAGAACGGGGCCGGCAAGACGACGCTGTTGCGCGTCTGCGCTGGCGTTCTGGCTGCCGACCGGGGCGAGGTCGCCAGGGTGTCGCGAATTTCCTACTGCCCGCAGGAGGCCGGCCTGGTCGAGCACCTCACCGCCGCCGAGCACGTGCGGTACGTGGGTGCCGGGCTCGGTCTGGACCGGGAGGCGGCGGCCGAGCGCGGTGCGGCGCTGCTGCGCTGGCTGGGCTTTCCGGAAGGCGAGAACGCGACGGTGCGGGAGTTGTCCACCGGAACCCGGCAGAAGCTGAACCTGACGCTGGCGCTGATGACCGACGGACCGCTCATCCTGCTCGACGAGCCGTACCAGGGGTTCGACCGCGGCACCTACGAGAACTTCTGGGAGCACGTGGGGACCTGGCGCCAGCAGGGCGTCGCAGTCGTCGTCGTGACACACATGCTCGCGGAGCTGCACCGGGTGAGCGAGGTGCTCGAGCTGCGTGCTGGCGGTGAATGGGCCCTGCACGGTGTAGAGGAGGTGGCGGCATGAACGTCCGTCGGGCGATGACCGTGGCCGGGATGCACGCTCGAGACCTGGGCCGGCGACGGCTGGCCCTCGCGATCGTGATCCTGCTCCCGTTGGTGTTCTACTTCTCGTCGAAGCTGCAGCCCACCGACCCCGCCATGGAGGAACGGCTCGCCGACGACCCGGCTGCCGACCTGTGGATCGTCGCCGCCGGGGCGATAGGCGCCGGCTGGTCAGTGGCCGTGGCTGCGTTGTTCGTCATGATCGGGTCCCGCCGCGCCGACCAGTCGTTGTTGCTGGCTGGCTACCAGCCGGCCGAGCTGTTCCTGGGCCGGGTGCTCACCGTGCTCGGCCTCAGCGCGCTGCTCACACCGCTGTACGCCGTCATCATCGCCTGGCAGAGCGACCTGGACCTGGTGACGCTGGCGGGCGCGATCGCGTTGTGCGTGGTTGTTTCGGTGGCAATCGGTGTGCTGGCAGCGGCGCTCGTCCCCCGGGACATGGAGGGTGTACTGGTCATCGTCGGCGTCATCGGCATCCAGATGACAGCGGACGCGCAGACCTGGATGCCGTTGTGGGGTTCCGCCGAGCTGATCGGACGGTCCGCGGGAGTTCCTGACGCCGCGTCGACCGGAGCCGCCGTGCTGCACTCGCTCGTCTACGCCGCGGTGTTGTTCGCGGTCGGCATCGCAGTGTGGGCTCGCCGGGTCACGCTGCACCGTGCCGTTCCCTTGCATCCCGGCGTACCGGCCGGAGCTCTCGCGGCTCGCTGACGGGAGGCGGGCAGCCCATCAAAGCAACGGGGCACGTATCACCGGCCAGCTGAACTGTTCTTGTTCAGTGATCGGCGCGCACACACCACCGTGCCGTTCGCTCACGGGGGACGTAACAGGAGAGGGACACCATGAAGTCCACGTACCGCACGCTGGCGTACCTGATCGCCGCCGGCGTCGCGCTGCAGGCGGCGAGCATCGCGCTCGGGTTCTTCACGATCATCCACGAGGTGGACGACGGAGGTGCCTTCACCGCTGACTACGAGTGGGAGGGCAACCTCGGCATCATGCTGCACCGCATCGGCGGGCTGGGGATCATCCCGTTGCTCGCCATCGCGCTGCTGATCGTGTCCTTCTTCACCAAGGCAGCTGGCGCGGTTCGCCGCGCCGCCGCCGTGTTCGGCCTGGTACTGCTGCAGATCGCGTTGGTCTTCGTCGCCTTCATGACGGCTTCGGGTGGAGCGCTGCACGGGCTCAACGCGCTGGCACTCTTCCTCGCCGCGATATGGGCCGGCTGGCGGGTTTCGAAGGTTTCGGATGCAGACGAGCACGCGCTTCAAACTGCGGCGACCTGACCGACTCGTTGTCGCGATCGTCGTTTCGCTCGCCATCCTGGTCCCACTTGGCTGGATCTGGGTATCCAGCCTGGTGCCGGGCAGCTACTCGGTCATGGCCATGGGTTACCCGGATCGTGGAGGCGGTCGGGGCGAGCCTGGCCATGGCGGTCACTCCGCCGGTGCCAGGCAGCAGGCGTTGCCCGACGCCGTTCCGGTCACCGAGCTGACCGAGCCACGGACCGGCCCAGCGGACGTCGCGGTCACGCTCGTCGCGCGCCAGGAGATGATCAGGCTGGCCAGCGGGCAGGCTGTCGAGGGCTACACGCTCAACCATTCTTCGCCCGGCCCGGAAGTGCGCGCGCGTCAGGGCGAGCTGGTGGAAGTCACGCTGGTCAACGAGTCGATCTCCGACGGCGTGAGCCTGCACTGGCACGGCGTCGACGTGCCCAACGCCGAGGACGGCGTCGCCGGCGTCACGCAGGACGCCGTCCCGTCCGGAGGCCGGCACGTGTACCGGTTCGTCGCCGAGGACGCGGGGACGTTCTGGTACCACTCGCACCAGGTCGCGCATGAGCAAGTGCGCGGCGGGCTTTTCGGGGTGTTGGTGGTCGAGCCGGCGACGGCACGTGCCGAGGTTGACGTGGTAGCCGCCGCACACAGTTACGGCCGGCTGCGTACCGTCAACGGGGCCACCGGCGAGACCCGGATGCGGGCCGCGCCCGGTGCGGCCGTCCGGGTGCGGGTGGTCAACACGGACAACGGACCGATCGACGCTCATGTGCTGGGCGCGCCGTTCCGGGTGCTCGCCATCGACGGTCATGACCTCCTGGAGCCGGACCAGGTCGAGGACAAGGCGCTGCAACTGGCCGCCGGCGGCCGCGCCGACCTCGGCGTGCGAACACCGGCCGATGGGTCGGCCGTCCGCGTGCAGCTCGGCGCGCCGGGTGGCGCATCCGTCGTCATCGGCCCGGACGGCGCGCGAGCGCCGAAAGCACGTCACGCCGAGGACGAGCTGGACCTGCTCTCGTACGGCTCGCCGGCCGAACTCCGTTTCGACCCAGCCGACGCCGACCGGCACTTCGAGTACTCCATCGGTCGCCGGCCCGGGTTCCTAGACGGCATCCCCGGCCTGCACTGGTCGATCAACGGGCACGTCTTCCCGGACATCCCGATGTTCACGGTCACCGAAGGCGACATCGTGCGGATGACACTGGAGAACCACAGTGGCGAGATCCACCCGATGCATCTGCATGGTCACCACGCTGTGGTGCTGAGCCGCAACGACGTGGCCGCGTCGGGCAGCCCGTGGTGGGTGGACTCGCTGGACGTGGCCGACGGCGACTCCTACGAGATCGCCTTCGTCGCGGACAACCCGGGAATCTGGACGGATCACTGCCACAACCTGGCGCACGCCAGGGAGGGGCTGGTGGCGCACCTCGGCTACACCGGGGTGAGCACGCCGTTCCAGGTCGGCGGCACCGCGGAGAACCAGGCTGAGTAGCCCTCTTGCCTGGTGCCAGCCCTCACCCTGACTGTTGAACAGGTGGCCGCCATCTGGGTCGGCTCTGGCGGGCCGCCGGGCTCAGGCCTGCCTCGTTGCCAGTTGGTCTTTCTCGACGTCCGCGCCACCGTGGATACGGTGCCTCCACACCTGGCGGCCGCCGTCGTGGCGTCCAGCGTCAACAGGCCCAGACCGGCAATCAGCCACGAGCAACGAGGCCAGCTTCCGGGGGAGGGCGGCCGCAGGGCGGGTGCATCCGGATGTTCACGGCGACCGAAAGGGACATCGTGCCGATGACGCTGGAGAAACACAGCGGCGAGATCCCGGTCCTGTGCACCTGCACGGTCACGACGCGCTGGCGGTGAGCCCGTCCCACCGTTGATCGTGGTGGAACGGCCGGTCTGGAGATCGAACTGCATTTCGCCGAATCAACGCCGCCGAATCAACGCCGCCGAATCAACGCAGAGTGTCATGCAGTCAGCCGGCCAGCCGATGGGCGGCGGCCGCGACGCGTTCGTCGGTGGCCGTCAGCGCCAGCCGCACGTGCATGGCGCCGGCCGGGCCGTAGAACTCGCCGGGTGCGACCAGGACGCCGCGCTCGGCGAACCACACCACCGTGTCCCAGCACGGTTCGCCCCGGGTGGCCCACAGGTACAGGCCGCCTTCGGAGTGGTCGATGCGAAAGCCCGTACTCAACAGTGCCGTGCGCAGCACTCCGCGCCGGGCGGAGTAGCGGGCGCGCTGCTCGGCCACGTGGGTGTCGTCGTGCAACGCCGCGATCATCGCGGCCTGTACCGGCGCTGGCACCATCATTCCGGCATGCTTGCGTACCTCAAGCAACCGCCGGACGAGCGTGACGTCGCCAGCCACGAACCCTGCGCGATATCCGGCCATGGTCGACCGCTTGGACAGCGAGTGCACGGCGAGCAGTCCGTCCAGCGAGCCACCGTTGACTTCCGGATCCAGCACGGAAACCGGCCGCGCGTCCCAGCCGAACTCGAGGTAGCACTCGTCAGCGGCGAGAACCACGCCGCGCTCCCGACCCCAGGCGACCGCCTTGGCGAGGTGCGCCACCGGCAACACGCGCCCGTGCGGGTTTGCCGGCGAGTTGAGCCACAGCAGCCCCGCCCGTTGCGGTCCGACCTCGGTGAGCGAGTCGGCCATGCGCGAAGGGACACCGGCCAGCCGGGCGCCCACCTCGTACGTGGGGTATGCCAAGGTCGGGTAGACGACCGCGTCCTCGGGGCCCAGCCCGAGCAGCGTCGGCAGCCATGCCACCAGTTCCTTCGATCCCACCGTGGGGAGCACGCCGTCCGGATCGACGAGATCGATGCCGAAGCGGCGCTGGAAATACCGGGCAACCGCGTCGCGCAGCTGTGGCGTGCCGTAGGTAGCCGGGTAGCCCGGCGCGTCGGCCGCGGCCGCAAGCGCCGACTGGACTGTCGACGCGGTGGGGTCCACCGGGGTGCCGACGGACAAGTCGGCGATCCCATCCGGGTGCTCGGCCGCCCGCCGTGCGTGCGGCGCCAGCAGATCCCAGGGGAAATCGGGAAGCGCCCGCACCTGCGAGGGCTGGATCAGTGCTCCTGCGGCGGCAGCGCTCCGACCAGCGGGTGATCCTTGTCGATCACGCCGAGCTTGGCGGCGCCGCCCGGCGAGCCCAGGTCGTCGAAGAACTCCGCGTTGACTTGGTTGTAGACCTTCCACTGCTCAGGGACGTCGTCCTCGTAGAAGATGGCCTCGACCGGGCAGACCGGTTCACACGCGCCGCAGTCGACGCACTCGTCCGGGTGGATGTAGAGCATCCGCTCGCCCTCGTAGATGCAGTCGACCGGGCACTCTTCAACACAGGCCAGATCCTTCACATCGACGCAGGGCTGCGTGATGGAGTACGTCACGGGAAGCGTCCTCCTGTCGGCGAAATCCGCTCCGCTCCTAGTATGGCCACCCGAGCGGCGTTGCGCTTATCCCAGCCTAGAAGCATGCAACGCAGCGAAGGAAGCGGGGCGTCGAGGGTGCGGTCGATGAACGGTTCGGCTGTTCGGGTCTCCGCCGCCGACATCGGGCGCCGCGTGGTGGTGCGATATCGGGTCGCCGAGAGCGGCATGGCGACCGACGCCCTGGGTCAGCTCGCCGACTGGGCGGACGGCGCGCTGCACGTTCGCCGCGCGGACGGTGAGCTGGTGGTGGTGCCGGTAGACGCCGTCATCGCCGCGAAGCGCATTCCCGCCCGGCCGGTGGCACGCCGTGAGGTGCGGGCGCTGGAGGCCGCCGCGGCACTGGGTTGGCGAGCGCTCGAGGTCGATCACGTCGGCGGCTGGCTGCTGCGTGCGGCTGGAGGCTTCACCGGGCGGGCGAACTCCTGCCTGCCGCTGTCCTCGCCCGGCATGCCGCTCTCCGATGCCATCGCGGTCGTCGAGCGCTGGTATGCCGCCCGCGGACTGCGGCCGGCGTTCCAGCTTCCGCACCCGCTCGCCGGGCAGCTGGACGCCGCGCTGTCCGCGCGGGGGTGGCCGGCGCCGGACCAGGAGGTCCTCGTGCTGACCGCGCAGGTGACCGCGGCTGCCGATGCGCTCCGCGAAGACCTGCCCCGGTCAGTCATCGCCGGCGAGCCGGACGACGCCTGGCTCGGGGTGTATCGGGGAGGCGACCTGCCGCCGGCAGCGAGGCAGTTGCTCGGCAACGCCGACGTCGTCGCGTTCGCATCGATCGACGTCAGCGGCCGTCGCGTCGCGATCGGCCGGGGTGCCGTGACCGCGGCGCCGGACGGGACGCGATGGCTCGGCATCACCGCTGTCGAAGTGGTACCAGAAGCGCGTCGTCGAGGCTACGGCAGTCACATCACGGCGGCGCTCGCCCGGTGGGCGGCGAAGCACGAAGCGACGGGGGCGTACGTACAGGTCGCCGGGGGAAACACGGTTGCGGCCGCGGCGTACGAACGGATCGGCTTCACCGAGCACCACCGCTACCACTACCGTCGGCGACCCTAGTCCTTGCCCGGCTCCGGACCGCAGACGACGGTCGGGTTCGGCTTGTAGGTCCACGGGTACGCCTCGTCCCTCACCAGTGTCCCGTCCGGCGTCCAGACCTTTCGGTACGAAGTGATGCTGAAGCCCTCCCAGCCGCTCTGCGGCTCGCATTCCGCGCTGGTGTCGTACACCGTCTTCGGTTCGGTGAAACCGCTGCGCTCCGACACCGATGTCTGCACCCGGAAGTACCCGGTGCTCCACAGCCGAACCGTCACCGTGCCCCGGGCGCCTGGGCTGCTCGGGCTGAAGCCGCTGTCGACCACGACGCCGTACGGGGTGTCGTTCTTGAACGCCATGTCGAAGTTTCCCCACGACACCGTGGCTTCCTGGCCCACCGGGTAGCGGTCGAAGTAGATGCTGTGCGGCTGGTGGTAGACGTCCGCCAGCCCGGCCTTGAACGCCGCGTGATACGTGGTCGTCGCCACCTGCGAGACACCGCCGCCGTAGTCCCTCTTCAGCCTGCCGCCGTCGATCGTCCAGCCGACGGCGAACCCGTTGGCGGCGTTGCGCTCTCCCACCAGGTCGTTGAGGCTGAACACCTCCCCGGGAAGGAGCAGCGTGTTGTCGATCCGGCTGAGCGCCAGCCCGATGTTCGTGTTCCGGTAGTCCGCGTGCGGGAACCGGGTGCTGAACTGGCTGACGACTTCCTTGACGCCCAGGTCGCTGGCTTCCTCGGTGGTGAGTTTTGGTTCGACCTCGGTCAGCTCGACGGTGACGGTACGCGCGTCGCCGGCAGCGGTGAGTGCCGGAAGCACGGCCGCGGCAAGCGCGTCACGGGCGACTCCCCGTCCCGGCTGCCCGGGGACGACGACCGGCCGGCCGTTCTGGATCCGGATCGTCGCGTCCCTTCCCACCTGGGAGAGGCCGGCAAGTTCGGCGCCGCCCGCATCGACCAGCGCGTCGGGGTCCAGGGCCGGCTCGAGGGTTCCCTCCTCGGTCGGCTTCATCGTCAAAGCGCTGCCGATCACCGCGGGTTGGAGGGTCGCGGACTCGTCGCCCGCACGGACGACCACCGGCCCGGACATCGCCGGCTTCGCAAATTCGGCGACGGCCTGCTCGACCTCGTCGTCGGTGATCTGTGGCTCCACTTCGGTGCTGGGCAAGACCAGCTCGCCGATCGGCAGTTCGTGCTGATCGGCAGCGTCGACGAAGGCATCCGCGATCACGTCGGCCGCTGCTGGCACGTCGACGGTGCCGCCCGGCACCGCATCGGTCGTCACCACTGTGCCGTCGTCGAAGGCCACTGACCCGTTGACCGGCTCGGTGTCCGCCTGCGCCGCGATCGCGCTGGCGGTCGCCTCGAGACTGGCGCGGTCCACCTGGGTCACCGGATCGACGGCGCCCACGCCGAACAGCGCCTGGATGAGCTTCACCGGGTTGGCGCTACGACCCGGGATCGCGTTCACCGTGGCATCGACATCGATGGACAGGCCGGCCTCGGAGGGCGAAATGCTGAACGTCTGCTCCCCGACGCGCACCGGGATCGGGACGTTCACGACCGCCGGCAGTTCGGCGCGGAGCTTCGCCGCCGCTTCGGCTCGGCTGAGGTTGCCAACCTCGATGCCGAGCACCGTCGCACCGCCGGCCAGGTCGCGCCCGGTGACGAGATACGCGGCGAGATACGCCAGGCCGACGGCCACGACCGCGGCGGCGACAGCTGCCACCCACCGGCGCCGCCACGGCGGCGTGCGGACCGCCGGCAGCTCGCCGGTCGCGACTTCGACCGCCGGCTCGTCCGAGCCGGCGTCCTCCAGTCGGGTCGGTTGGTCGGTCACGCGAGTGCACGCTTTCTGGTCCGGACCGGATCGTGCTGGGTGGCCGGCGAGGGCGCCGACGTCCGGCATGGTAGTCGACCCTTCCGCGCCGGCCGGGACACTCAGCTGGCGCGGATCCCCGCGAACAGGTCGTTCTCCCAGCCGGTCGCGGGATCGGCGGGCCCGGGAATGCCCTTGACCAGCCGGTAGTGCTCCCAGGCCCACGCCACCGAGCCGAGCTGGTTGGACAACGCGAAGAAGGGTCCGTCCACGGTGATCTGCGTGGCGTGGGCACGCATGGCCGCCATCTTGCGCTCGACGTAGACGGTGCCGTCGATCGCCGCGGTGACCGCCTCGTCCGGCACTATGAACCCGACGTCGTCGGGGTTGCCGATGCCGAAGAAATCCGAGCCCAGCTCGGCCAGCTTGGCCATGCTCTCGATGACCACGCTGCGGGGCAGCGCGTTCCAGTAGATCTTGGCGATGTCCCACGACCGGCCGAGGTCGGTGCGGAATGACGGCGCCGCGGCCAGCGCAGCGCCATAGGTGGCAACGCGGTGCGCCTGTATGTGGTCCGGGTGGCCGTATCCGCCGTACTCGTCGTACGTGATCATCACCTGCGGTTTGATCTCCCGGATCATCGCGACTAGATGAGTGCTGGAGTCGAGCAGGTCAGCGCGCCAGAACGCGTCGTCGCGGATGGCTTCCGGGATTCCCGCCTGGCCGTTCGGCAACGTCACCATGCCGCTGTCCCTGTACCGCCCCGGGCCGCCCAGGAACCGGTGGTCGCGTACGCCGAGCTCGGCCATGGCGGCGGCGAGCTCGCCGATGCGGTGCTGGCCGAGACGGTCCTCCCGGTCGGCCGCGAGGTGCTCGAGGCCCGGGACGAGAACCTCGCCTTCCTCGCCCAGGGTGCAGGTCACCAGCGTGACATGCGCACCTTCGGCGCCGTACTTGGCCATGGTGACGCCGTTGCCGATGGCCTCGTCGTCGGGGTGCGCGTGCATGAGCAGCAGCCGGCGGTCGGACTGCGGCGCTGCCATGAGCTGACCCTACGGCGGCCCAGCCGGGGCGGGCGGGCCATCACCAGGCGTGCCGGTACATCACCAGGCCTGCAGGCCTGGTGATGTACGGGCAGGGGTGGTGTACGTGGTCATTCCAGAAGGGCATCGCCATCGGCTGGGGATCACAGTCAGTGCTGGACGACGACGTCCTCGCGGACCGCGGCGTAGTGGCAAGCGGCCGGGTGGTCGGTGCCGGGGCGGACGACGAGCGCCGGCACCTCCTCGGCGCACTTCTCGGTCGCCTTCCAGCACCGCGTCCGGAACCGGCAGCCACTGGGCGGGTTCGCCGGGCTCGGCGGGTCACCGGTGAGGATGATCTGCTGGCGTTGACCGCGCACTGACGGGTCGGGGACCGGCACTGCAGAGAGCAAGGCCTGGGTGTACGGGTGTGAAGGGTGCTCGTAGATCTGCTCGTGGGTGCCGACCTCGACCAGCTTGCCGATGTACATGACGGCGACCCGGTCCGAGATGTGCCGCACCACGGACAAGTCGTGCGCAATGAAGACGTAGGACAGGCCGAACTCGTCCTGCAGCTTCTCCAGCAGGTTCATCACCTGCGCCTGGATGGAGACGTCGAGCGCCGACACCGGCTCGTCGCAGATGATGATCTCCGGTCGCAGCGCGAGGCCACGGGCGATCCCGATGCGCTGGCGCTGACCACCGGAGAACTGGTGCGGGTACCGGTTGATGTGCTCCGGGTTGAGCCCGACGACGTCCAGCAGCTCCTGGACCCGCCGGCGGCGGTCCCCTCGGGGCGCGACTTCCGGATGGATGTCGAACGGCTCACCCACGATGTCGCCCACCGTCATGCGCGGGTTCAGGGAGGAGTACGGGTCCTGGAAGATGATCTGGATGTTGCGCCGCAGCGCCTTGAAGTGCCGGCCCTTGGCGTCGTAGATGTTCTTGCCCTTGAACAGCGCCCGCCCACTCGTCGGGCGCTCCAACAGGATGAGCAGCTTGGCGAGCGTCGATTTGCCGCAGCCGGACTCGCCGACTACGCCGAGCGTCTCGCCGCGGTGCAGCTCGAACGAAACGCCGTCGACGGCCTTGACGTCCCCGACGTGCTTCTTGAACACGATCCCGGTCGTCAGCGGGAAGTACTTGACCAGCTCGTCGACCTCCAGCACGACCTCACCGTTGCGGCTGGGGGCCCTGGTCGCGGCCCGATCGGTGGCCGGGTCAGATGCTGCCACTGAGCACCTCCTCGGCGAAGTGGCACGCGCTGTACCGGCCCGGCACCACCTCGTAGAGCGGCGGACGCTGCTCGATGCAGATCTGCTGAGCGTAGGGACAGCGCGGGTTGAACTCGCATCCTGGCGGGATCCGGGTCAGGCTCGGCGGCAGACCTTTGATGGCGGCGAGCTCCTGGCCCTTCATGTCCAGCCGGGGAATCGACTCCAACAGTCCCTTCGTGTAGGGGTGCGCCGGCCGGGCGTAGATGTCGTGGACCAGCGCCTTCTCCATGATCCGACCGGCGTACATGACGGAGATCTTGTCCGAGACGTCGGCGACCACACCGAGGTCGTGGGTGATGAGGATGAGGCCCATCTTCCGCTCGACCTGCAGGTCGTGCAGCAGCTCCATGATCTGCGCCTGCACGGTGACGTCCAGAGCCGTGGTGGGCTCGTCGGCGATCAGCACGTCCGGATCCAGCGCGATCGCCATCGCGATCATGATCCGCTGCCGCATGCCGCCGGAGAACTGGTGCGGGTAGTCGTTCACCCGCTCCTTGGCGGCCGGGATGCGCACCTGCTCCATCAGCTCAACGGCCCGGGCCTTGGCCTGCCTGCGGCTCAGCCCCTCGTGGATGCGGAACATCTCGCCGATCTGCCAGCCCACGGTGAACACCGGGTTCAGCGACGACAGCGCGTCCTGGAAGATCATCGAGATGTTCCGGCCGCGGTACGCCCTGCGCTCGGCCTCCGGTAGCAGCAGCAGGTCCTGGCCGCGGAACCGGACGGCTCCACCGGTGATGAACCCCGGCGGGCTGTCCAGGATGCCCATGACGGCCTGCGCGGTCACGCTCTTCCCCGATCCGGACTCGCCCAGGATGGCCAGCGTCTCGCCCTCCTGCAGCGTGTAGGAGACGCCGTTGACGGCTTTGGCGACCCCGTCCCGGGTGCGGAACTCGACGTGCAGGTCCTCGACGTCGAGCAACGGCACGCCGTCGGCGGACGGTGCTCCCGGCGCGGGGAACGTCTCGGTGGTCGCCACGACGGCTCCTCAGCGCAGTCTCGGGTCGAAGGCGTCCCGGACCGCGTCGCCCAGCATGATGAACGCCAGCACCGTGATCGACAGGAACGCCGCCGGG
>JACVRX010000028.1 GCA_014534205.1 Jiangellaceae bacterium | reverse complement strand
GCAGCTGGAACGCCTCGCCCAATTGGAGCCCGTAGGTGGAGTAGCAGGCGAGCAGCGCCGGCCCGGCGCCCGCCAGCGAGCCGCCCAGCACGAGCGGGCGCTCCACCGAGTACTTTGCGCTCTTGTAGCGGATGACCTGCCGGGCCCGATCGACCTGTCCGGCCGGGGACGTCGCACCGGCCGCTTGCTCCAGCACGTCCAGGTACTGGCCGCCCATCACCTCGGTGCGCATCCGCTCGTACACGGTCCGGCCCCGCTGCAGCGCCGCCGCCGGCAATCCGCAGCCGTGGAACAGCTCGTCGCTCCAGCCCAGGCAGAGATCACCCACCAGCACCGCGGCCGCCGCGCCGAACCGCTGGGCATCCCCATCCCAGCCGGCCTGCTGGTGGATGCCGGCGAACCGGCGGTGCATCGACGGCAGTCCGCGGCGGATCTCCGAGCCGTCGATCAAGTCGTCGTGGATCAGCGCCGCTGCATGGAACAGCTCCAGGCTGGCAGCTGCGCGGAGAATCCCTGGGTCGTCCGGCGCCCCTGCCCCACGCCAGCCCCAATAGCAGAACGCCGGTCGGAGCCGTTTTCCGGTCCCTACGAGCTCCGCCGCGGCGTCGACCAAAGGCAGCAGTTCGGCGCTCACCGCGCCGAAGAGCACCCGCTGCCCGTCGAGATGCTCGTCCAGCAGGTGCTTGATCCGCGGGCGCAGCACGCGTACCACGTCGTCCACCGCTGCCTGCATGCACCCGAACCCTACGCGCGGCGGACACCAGCCCGGCATGCGGAACGCGACAGCGGGGCGCGACCAGCCGCCTTACCCTGACCGGGTGACGCGTGGGTTGCCGTCGACCATGCCGGGCGGCGCGAGGACCATCAAGGAGCTGATCTACTCCGGACGGCGGTCGTTCTCGTTCGAGTTCTTCCCGCCGAAGACGGCGCAGGGCGAGGAGCTATTGTGGCGCGCGATTCGTGAGCTCGAGTCGTTGCGGCCGACCTTCGTTTCCGTCACGTACGGCGCTGGCGGCTCGACCCGCGACGCCACGGTTCGGATCACCGAACGCATCGCCACCGATACCACGTTGACCGCGGTCGGTCACCTGACGGCGGTCAATCATTCGGTAGCCGAGCTGCGGCACGTGATCGGGCAGTACGCCAGCGCGAGCATCCGCAACATCCTGGCACTGCGCGGCGACCCGCCCGGCAACCCACAGGGCGAGTGGGTGCGCCACCCCGAGGGTTTCGAGTACGCAGCGCAGCTGGTCCGGTTGATCAAATCGGTCGGCGACTTTTGCGTCGGTGTCGCCGCGTTCCCGGAAAAGCATCCGCGGTCTCACGACCTGGAGACCGATGTCCGGTTCCTGGTCGAGAAGTTCCGCGCCGGCGCCGACTTCGCCATCACGCAGATGTTCTTCCGCGTCGACGACTACCTCCGGCTGCGCGACCGGGTTACCGCGGCCGGGGGAGAGGCGCGGATCTTGCCGGGGATCATGCCGGTGACGAACGCCCGGCAGATCGAGCGATTTGCGCAACTTTCCGGCACGGACTTCCCGGCGGCACTCGCCGAGCGGGTCTACGCGGTGGAGGAGGATCCGGACGCGGTGCGGGCGATCGGCGTCGAGGTAGCGACCGAGATGTGCGAGCGGCTGCTCGCCGAGGACGCTCCTGGCCTGCACTTCTACACGCTCAACCGGTCGACAGCGACCCGGGAGATCTATCGCGCCCTCGGGCTGCCCGGCCGCTACGCCGATGTGCCAGTGCCAGCCGCGGCAGCATCCGCGGGATGAGCGACGGGATGCCGCTGCCCGGCGTGGTCGTCATTGGACGTGGCACGGCAAGCGCGCCCCCGGATCTGGTGCGGGTGGATCTGGCTGCGGAGGCGGCTGCCGAGTCTGTCCAGCACGCGCTCGACCACGCGACCGTCGGGCTCTCCCGGATGCGTTCGGCGCTCCTCGACGGCGGCGTGCAGGTCGACGATCTACGGACGACGGAAACGACGCTGCGCGAAGATCACGGTCCGCGCGGCGACCGTCCGCTGCGCTACGTGGCCCGGCTCGGCCTGTCGGCGAAGGTGCGCGACGTCGCCCGCGCCGGCGCCGTCGTCCAGAACGCGCTCGCCGAAGGCGGAGACACGGCTCGGCTGGGAGGCCTGTACTTCGAACTCTCGGACTCGACTGAGCAGTTCACGGCCGCGCGTGCCGCCGCGTTCGCCGATGCGCTCGCCAAGGCCCGGCAGTACGCGTCGCTCGCCGGTCGAGAGCTGGGAGAGGTGATCTCGGTCGACGAGTCGGCGGGCGGACCAGCGCCGTTGCCACGCCGGCAGGCCGTCGCCTTCGCAGCAGCGGACTTCCCCGTCGACGGTGGCCAGCAGGAGATCGTCGCTACCGTAACGCTGCACTGGTCCTGGGCGTAGCGCAGGCAGGACCGGCACAGTAGGCGACGGTCGCCGCCGACTGTGGAACGAAAGCAGCCTGGCGGCGGGCTTTTGTGCCGGCTTCTACCCGGCGGGCCGTGGACGGCGTGCGCTACTGGCTGACATCGGCGAAGTACCGGTCCCGTAGCCGTCGCCAGCCGCGCCGAATGCGGCCGAGCAGCCATACCGCCAGCCCGAGACCGACCGCCAGCAGCACCAGCGCGACGCCGGCGGCGAGCCACGGATGATTCGTCGCGAGAAGCAGCACGCCGGCAACCGAGACGTCCTCCACCGCGCTCACCCCGACGTTTGACGCCGGTTCTGGCGAGGTGTTGACGGCCAGGCGCAGTCCGGCCTTCGCGGCGTGCGAGAGCAGGGCGACCCCGCCGGCCAGCGTGGCGGTGAGCGCTTGCTCGAGCGTGCTGGCATCGCCCGCGAGGAGCATGCCGAGCACACCCGCCACGACCGGGCGGACCACAGTGTGCACCGAGTCCCACAGGCTGTCGACGAAGGCGATCTTGTCGGCGACGAACTCCACCGCGGTAAGGACGCTGACCAGGATCAGCACGTCGGTCCTCTGCAGCGCTTCCGGGGTGTCCGCCAAACCGGCTCGGCCGACCAGGCCGAGGATGAGGACGGTCGCGTACGCGCTGATCCCGGACGCCCAGCCGCCGGAGATCGCATAGGCGATCGACTCCATAGCTGTCGGCGCCTCCCTGGTGGGTCGCCGAGAGCTTAGACGGTCTTGACGTGGTGTCGGTGGGCCGGTGTAGCGTGACCCGTGTTCGAACACCCGTTCGATCATGGACGTCCGTGACGGGTACAGCCCTCGACCCCTGTGCCCGGCACGGCCGTCCGATCCGTTGCACGAACGCGGAGGGCGCCATGACAGCTCGGCCGTCGACCGGTCATGCAGCCGTCGACCTTCTCGATCAGGCTCGTGGCTGCCTGGCCGAGGCTGCGGCTGCGACGAGCGCATCCGACCGGTACGCCGCAGCGCACCTGGCCGGGCTCCGCGCCGGCGCCGCGGTGCTGGCCGCCCGCGCCGGAGCGGGCGCCGCCGACGGTGCCGGCCGCCGCCGAGCGCGTAGCCACGGCCCGCGAAGCGTCTGGGCGGTTCTGTCGACGCTGGCCCCCGAGCTGTCCGAGTGGGCCGCGTTCTTCGCCGCCGGTGCCCGCAAGCGCGCTGCGGCGGAGGCCGGGCTGCCAGGAGCTGTCACCGTTCGGGAAGCCAACGACCTGCTTCGTGACGCGGATATCTTCCTCTCGCTGGTATGCGAGACGCTCGGCATGCCCTACCAGGAGCCGCTGACCGGCATTGCTGCGCGGCTGGCTGGCTGACTTCGTCGTCGCGGGGATGCCGCGGGCGGGTCGGAGCGTTGTGGGAGGAGAAGGGTCCGCCTCGTCGACGTGGAGCGGCCGTGATACTCGACCCGAAGAGCTTGTACACGCTGGTCGGTGACGTCCCAGAGCTCGACGCGCCGGTGATGGTGCACTCCCTTGAGGGCTTCATGGACGCCGGCAGCGCCGGCAAGGGCCTGGTTGACCACTTGCTCGGCACGCTGGACCACCGGGTCGTGGTCAGCTTCGACGCCGACGCGCTGGTCGACTACCGTGCCCGCCGTCCCGGGCTCACCTTCGTCGAGGACCACTTCGAGCGATACGCCGTGCCCGAGCTCGCCATTCGGTTGCTGTCTGATGCCGACGGCACACCGTTCTACCTGCTGTCCGGGCCGGAGCCGGACGTGCTCTGGGAACGCTTCGCGACGGCGGTCACCGGCCTGGTGGAACGGCTCGGTGTACGGCTCACGATGGGCGTGCACGGCATCCCTATGGCGGTGCCCCACACCCGCCCGCTCGGCGTCACGGCGCACGCCACCCGCCGCGACCTGGTCACGGTGGTGAATCCGTGGCGAGGTGAGATCAGGATCCCGTCGAGCGCTGCCTCGTTGCTCGAGCTGCGGCTGGGCCACGCCGGACACGACGCGATGGGTTTCGTCGCCCATGTGCCGCACTACCTGGCGGAGGCTGAGTATCCGGACGCGTCGCTGGTGCTGTTGCGTGCGATCAGCGCAGCGACCGGGTTGCACTTGCCGGCCGGTGAGCTCACCGAGGCTGCCGGCCAGACCCGCACGCTGGTGCAGGAGCAGGTGGACCAGTCCGACGAGGTTGCCCGGGTGGTCCGAGCGCTCGAGCGGCAGTTCGACGCCTACACCAGCGGCGCCGGAGGCGGCGGTCTACTGGCCGACCGGTCACCGATGCCGAGCGCGGAGGAGATCGGCGCCGAGCTGGAGCGATTCCTCGCCGAGCTCGGTGACGACGACGGTTCGCCGGCGCCGAGCTGAAACCAAGCCGCCGCACCAGCCATCACCAGGCCTGCCCATACATCACCAGGCCTGCAGGCCTGGTGATGTACGGGCTCGGGTGGTGTACGTGGTCATTCCACCGAGTGACGTGGATAGCCTCGGGCGGTGAGCTCGCGGACCGTCACGGCCTACCGGGTGCTGGCATACGCGACTGGAGTGGTGCTGCTGATCTTCACCATGGAGATCGTGCTCAAGTACGGGTTCGGGGTGCACGGGTTCGAGTTCATCGCCATCGTGCACGGCTGGCTGTACCTGTTGTACTTCCTGGTCAGCATGTACTTAGCGATCCAGCTGCGGTGGAGTTGGCGCTGGACGCTGCCGGTGTTACTCGCCGGCACTATCCCGTTCGCGTCCTTCGTCGCCGAGCGCAAGGTCGTCGGCAAAGTCCGGACCGACCATCCGGAGCTCCTGGTCCGCCGGTGACGGTTCGCCGGTGCTGCGCACCGCGCTACGCACCGCCGAGAACCAGAACACCGCCGCGGCGCCGGCGAACACCCACCACAAGGCCGCGTACGACAAGTTCTGCCAAGGACCGACGCCGCGCAGTGGCGCGACGTCGGACAGCTCCAGCCGCTCGGGAGGGGACACCGGCGCCGGCTGCTCGTCTTCGAGCAGCAGGTAGCCGGCATAGAGCCGCTCCGGCGGCACGCCGGTGGCGGTGCTGACCGGCTCGACCGCGATGAGGGCGATTTGGCCCGGGGTCAGGGGCGCGCTCCGCACCGGCCGCGCGCGGGTTTGCGGCGGGAGCAGGTGCCCGGTGACGGTGACCCGGCCGCTCGGCACCGTGGCGGGCGCGGCGGCTGGATCGTCGGTCCATCCGCGCAGCACGGCCAATACACCGCCGGCCGTCTGCAGCGGGGTCACCGTGTATGCACCGAGGCGGCTGTGCCGGACCCGGTCCGGCACCTGCAGTGTCAACTCGGTTAGGTACCGGCCGGTGGCGACGACGGCTCGTTCGGCGGCCGGCCCCAGGTCGCGGCCGGCGCCCGCGATGGAGGCGAGCGGCACCGGCCGCCGGTCACGGATCTCCGCTCGCGCGCTGCTCTCCTGAAACACACCCAGCTGCCACCAGCCCAGCGCGGCGAGGCTGCAGACCACGAGCAGCATCGCGAGATGAAACGCGATCCACCGGGGCGTCAGCATGATTCGCCGCACGTCGCCGAGGCTATAAAGTCTGCTGGGGAGCACTGTCCGCGAGGAGGCCGGCACCGGTGAGCCGAGTCCGCCGTACAGCTGCGCTCGCGGCGCTCTGGCAGTTCGTCCGCGGGGCCCGCCGACCAGGCGCCCCAGATTTGGGCACCCGGGTCAAGGCGATCCCCAGGCTCGTGGACGCCGTCGTCACCGACCGCTGGGACGGCCTCACCAAAGGCCGGCTGTCGTTGATGGCCCTCTCGGTTTTGTACATCGTGTCGCCGGTCGACGTGATACCCGAAGGAGTGCTGCTCGCGCTCGGGCTCGCCGACGACGCGTTGGTGGCGAGCTGGCTGGCCGGGAGCGTGTTGGAGGCCACCGAGCGGTTCGTCCGATGGGAACGCGGCCAGCCAGAAGTGGTGAAGGGACAGGTCGTCACCGACGAGTAAGAACCACGACGACGTCAGCGCCACGAGTCGATGGAGAGATGGATGGCTCGAGCCAACCCGCTGACCGCGATGTCGGAGCGGCGGTGGGAGCAGGTCTGGACCGAACAGCAGCGCGCGCTCGCAAGCCTGCCCAGCATGCGAGGGCTCTGGCTGCCCAACGTCGTCGAGCCACGGCCGTGGGGCGCCGTGCGGTGGACGTCCGGACGGCCGGACTACGCCGGCTCAACCGGTCAGGCGATCGCGGAGAAGTTCGCGGTCACCCGGCCCGATGCCGATCCCGGGCTTCGCAACCGCATCGTCGCGAATCTCACCGACCCGTCACCGGTGACCCGGCTGCTGGGCTACCCGGTGCACGAGCATCAGATCGGCGCGATGACGATCGGCGCGGTGTGCGGCGGCTTGCTGACCGCGACGCTGGCCGCGTTGGTTGGCGGCGGCTGGGTTGCCGTTCTGGTTGCGGCGACGGTCGGTGCTCTGGTCGGTATGGTCGCCGGCGCGGCGCTGGCGACCTACCGGAACGCGCGTGCCCGGTCGGCCGTACTCGGCGATACCAGCAGTGTCCGGGTGGTCACCGGCCGCTTCGCGCCGCCCAGCTGGTTGCGGCTGGTAGGGGCGTCGACGCTGGTCGAGGAGAGGGCATCCGGCGGCTATCCCGGGGTGGAGGAGCAGGCGCACGAGGCGATCCACGCGGCGCTGTGGGAGGCGGCGGCGCTGGTGCTGCGCTCCTCCGACCACACCGGCGTCGAAGTGCTCGCCGATGGAGTGGAGCGGCTCGCGAACGCGCACCGGCGCTGACGCGATCAGCCTTCGTGGATCTCTCGCACCGAGTCGATCGTGTCCGCCTCGTTCGCCGGCTTGTCCGGGCGGTGCCGTAACACCCGGGCAAAGCGCAACGCCATCCCGGCCGGGTAACGCGGTGAGCGCTGCACCCCGTCGAAGGCGACCTCGACCACGAGCTCTGGTCGCACCGGGACGACCCACTCGTCGGCCGCACCCTCAGCGAGCGCGAGCAGGTGCTCGGTCTGCCAGCCGAGCATTGCGTCGGTGAGCCCCTTGAAGGTCTTCCCGAGCATGACGAACCCACCGGGTGGACCATACGTGCCTGCCGGGTCGCGGGCACCGAGGTGCAGGTTCGACAAGGTGCCCTTCCGTCGTCCGTGCCCCCACTCAGCGGCGAGCACGACGAGGTCGAGCGTGTGGCGTGGCTTCACCTTCACCCAGCCGGCGCCGCGGCGACCCGCCTCGTACGGAGCGGTCAGCGACTTCACCACCACACCTTCATGTCCCAGCCCGAGGGCCGAGTCGAAGAACGCCTGCGCATCTTCCGCCCGGTCAGCCACCAGCCGGGGGACACGCTGTGTTGCCGGCACGACGCTCGCCAGCGCCTCCGACCGTCGCGCACCCGGCTCACCCACCAGGTCCGTGCCGTCGAGATGCAGGCAGTCGAACAGCAATGTGGACAGCGGCACGCTGGCGCGCGCCGTCGCGACGTCGAGCCGGGTCCCGAAACGTGATGCCGTCAGCTGAAACGGCAACGGCCGACCATCGGCTCGCAACGCGATCGCCTCGCCGTCCAATACCACCGACGTCACCGGAAGCGACGCCGCACGCTCCACCAGCTCGGGAACCCGCTCTGTGACGTCGTCCAGCGTGCGGGTGAAGACGGCGACGTCGAGACCGTCCCGATGGATTTGCACCCGGATCCCGTCGAGCTTCCACTCCACGGCCGCCGGACCGGTGCGCGCGAACGCCTCCGCCAGGGAGGGTGCACTCTGCGCCAGCATCGGCCGGAGTGGCGCGCCAACCACGAGCCGGAAGCGGCCCAGCCCGGCGGCGCCGTCCGCGAGCACCGCTTCCGCCACGGGATTGAGCGACCCGGCAACGGTGACGGCCTGGCGGAGCACCGTTGGAGGAACGCCAGCCGCGGCAGCCACCGCCTCGGTGAGCACGCCGTCGAGGGCACCCTGCCGCAGCTCGCCGCTCACCAGCCCGACCAACAGGTGCTGCTCGGCGGCGGTCGCCCGCCCCAGCAACGCACGCAGCCGTTCCCGACGCCCGGTGGTCGACCCGGATCCGCTCAGCGTGGCGATGCGCTCGAACTCCGCGTCGACGTCGACCACCTGCAGCGACGGCGCCGCCGCGGGCACGGGCAGATCGCGCAGTGCGGCGTACCCCAGGCCGGTGCGCCGCTGGCGCAGCTCGCCGGACAGGTAGGCGACGACGATCGGCAGCTCGGCCGGCCCGGCCCGGCGGAGGCACTCGGCGAGCAGCCTGGTCTTCGCCAACCGGCTGGAGGTGGCCGCCACCGCGGCCGAGGTGCGGGCCACGTCGTCGAGCAGCACACCGGCGAGTCTGCCCCACCTGCTAGCCGGCCGAGTCGTCGCTGCCGAGCGTCACCTCGGCGGTGTGCGTCTCACCGGCGCGGACGTACGTGACGGCGATCGTCTCACCGGGCCGGAACGAGCGGGCAGCAGCGACCAGCGCGAGGCCGTCGGTGATCGGCCGGTCGTTCACCTTGGTGACGACATCGCCTTCCTGCAGGCCCGCTTCCGCAGCGCCACTACCGGGCTGAACGGCGGTGATCAGCACGCCACGCACGTTGCCCTGCGCAGTTTCTATCGAGACGCCGATCCGGGCGTGCTCGGCGGTGCCGGACTCCACGAGCTGCTCGGCGATCCACCGAGCCTGGTCGATCGGGATCGCGAAACCGAGACCGACTGAGCTACCAGTCGAGCTGTAGATCACGCTGTTGATGCCGACCACCTGGCCAGCCATGTTGACCAGCGGACCACCGGAGTTGCCGGGGTTGATCGGTGCGTCGGTCTGGATCGCGTCGATGACGGTAGGCGTGCCGAAATCACCACCGGCGGTGACCGGACGGTGCACGGCGGAAACGATGCCCGCCGTCACGGTTCCTTCTAGACCGAACGGGGAGCCGATCGCCACCACCTGCTCGCCTACCTGCAGGTCCTCGGAGTCGCCCAGTTCGGCCGGCGTGAGCCGATCTACGTCTTGTGCCTGGATCACCGCCAGGTCGGTCAACCGGTCGGTGCCGAGAACCTCGGCACGGACCGTCGCCCCGTCGTGGAACGTGACGGTGATCGGACCGCCGCTCTCGACGACGTGGTTGTTGGTCAGGATCTGGCCGTCCGAGGAGATGATGACCCCGCTGCCCGCGCCTCGACCCACAGCAATCGACACCACGCTCGGCAGCACTTCGGCGGCGACGTCGTCGATGCTGGAAAGGTCGGCGGCGGTCTGCCCGGAGTCACCCGCCTCGGCGGCTGGTGGCTGGTCGAGACTGCTCTCCGCCGGTGCCGTCCCCCGTTCGTCGTCGAGAGCAGTGACGACGGCCGCGCCAGCGCCGCCGCCCAACAGGCCGGCGACCAGTGCCAGGGTCACCACCGCCGCGGTGCCGTGTCGGCGCTTCGGTGGCGGAGGCGGTTCGGATCCGACCACGAGGCGCGTGTCGTCCGGGCGCGGAGCCCACGGGTCACCGGTGCGGGGTGGTGTTTCGGAGGTCCCAGGCGTAGACCAGCCAGAGCGCGATGTGTCGGTCATGCCGTCTACCGTGCCCCAGCCGGCTGAGAACACGCTGAGAGTCAGGCAAGAGCCGGCGAAGAACCTTCGGCCGGCCGCTCGTCCGGTGCTGCACCGGACGGTGTCCCAGGGAGCGTCATGGTGAGCCGCGCGCCGCCCCGCTCAGCGCGTCCGGCGCTGACCGTACCGCCGTGCCGTTCGGCAGCAGCCCGGACAATCGCCAGGCCCAGCCCGGCACCGGGTCTGCTCCGCGCCTCGGTGGAGCGGTAGAAGCGCTCGAAGACGTGCGGAAGGTCCGCCGCGGCGATGCCCGGTCCCTCGTCGCAGACCTCCAGCGTCCCGTCGCGCAATGTGACGTACACGGTCGACTGTGGGGGGCTCCATTTCGCGGCGTTGTCGAGCAGGTTCGTCACGGCGCGGCCGAGTAGCTGTGGGTCGCCGCCGACCAACCAGGGTCGCAGGTCGGCGGAGAACGTGACCGCCGGAGCGCGGCGGCGGACCCGGGCCAGCGCGTCGCGCACCACGTCGGCGAGATCGAGTCGCTGCGGCTGCGCCACCGGGGCATCCTCGCGGGAGAGGTCCACCAGATCGGTTACCAGTGCCGACAGCTCCTCGAGCTGAGCCCGCACGTCGGTGATGAGCGCGCTCCGCTCCACCGGTTCCAGGCCACCTTCGCGGTCGGTTTGCGCCAGCAGGTCGATGTTCGTCCGCAGGCTGGTCAGCGGGGTGCGCAGCTCGTGGCCCGCGTCGGCGACCAGCTGACGCTGCCGCAGCCGCGCCTGGCTCAATGCAGTCAGCATGGCGTTGAACGCCCGCGTCAGCCGGGCGATCTCGTCGTCCCCGTCCACCTCGATCGGGTCCAGCCGGCCGGTCTGCGCGACGTGCTCGGCCGCCACGGTGAGCCGGTCGACGGGGCGCAGCCCGGTCCGGGCGATCGAGGCGCCGGCCCACGCAGCCAGCCCGATCCCGGCCACGCCGGCCACCAGCGACACCGCCCCCAAGGTGCCCAACACCCGGTCCACCGTGTCGGTGGGCTGCCCGAGCACGAGCGCGGAGCCACGACCTGCCGGCACGGCGACGACCCGGTAGCTCCGCCCGCCCAGATCGGCGGTCCGGATACTCTCCTCGGCCATCCCTCGGGCGACTGCCAGCTCGGGCTCGCCGAGTGGGGGAGCGCTGCGTGCACCAAACGGGGAGCTAGCGACGTTGTTCGCGGCGAGCAGCGCGACGCGCAGATCCGCGGCGAGGATCGCGTCGGACGGAATGCGGCTGAGCTCCGCCGGATCGCCGAGCGGTGACGACACGGCCTGCCGAGCCCGGTCGAGAAGGCTCTCGTCCACGCTCCGGGTGAGCTGTATCCGCACGGTGGTGTACGCCGCCAGCGCCGTGAGCAGCACCGCAACGCCGACGCCGAGCGCGGCCAGGACGCCGACCCGGGTGTGCAGCGGCAGCCGGGAGAGCCGCGACCGCAACCGGCTCACGGCGGCGTCTCCCGAGCGACATAGCCAACCCCGCGGACCGTGTGGATCAGTCGTGGCTCGCCCTCCGCTTCGGTCTTGCGCCGCAGGTAGCCGACGTACACCTCCAGCGAGTTCGCTGTCGTGGGGAAGTCGTAGCCCCAGACCTCGTCGAGGATGCGTTCCCTGGTGAGCACCTGTCCCGGGTGCCGCAAGAGCAGCTCCAGCAGGGCGAACTCGGTGCGGGTGAGCCGCAGCAGCCGGTCCCCGCGGCGGACCTCCCGGCTGCCGACGTCGAACGAGAGATCGGAGAGGCGCAGCACCGGACGTGCATCGGCCGGACCCAGCCGCCGCAACAGCGCCCGGAGCCGGGCGAGCAGCTCCTCCAGCGCGAACGGCTTGGGCAGGTAGTCGTCGGCGCCGGCATCCAGGCCGGCAACCCGGTCGGCCACCTCGTCGCGTGCGGTCAGCATGAGGATCGGCACGTCGTCGCCGGCCGCCCGCAGTGCCCGGCAGGCCGCCAGCCCGTCCAGGCGCGGCATCATCACGTCGAGCACGACGGCGTCGGGCCTGCTGGCGGAGACCGCGCGCAGCGCCTCCTCGCCGTCGGCGGCGAGTACGACGTCGTAGCCGTTGAAGGCGAGCGAGCGGCGCAGCGACTCGCGGACCGCCGGGTCGTCGTCGACCACCAGCACCCGCATGCGGCCAGTGTGCCGCCGCCGGCTGAGAGATTGCTGAAAGAATCCCGGCCGCTCGGATCTCCATCGTCGCTGGCCACATCCGCGTTCGAGCCGGGCAAACCGGGCGCTCGCCGCGAAGTTGGCTGGCGAAGACGGCGATCGGTGCGACGACCCGGATTGCGGAGGGCAGGTCAGCCTGCGGTGAGATCGGGGTCGTCCGCGCCGAAGGTGCGGACCGGCCCCGGCCCGCTCTCCGCGGTCTCGAACCGGACGGTGACGCGGCCGTGCCCGCTGCCCCACACCCAGCCCGCGCCGTACCGGGCGTGCACCACATCGGCACCGGGCACCCAGGCCCGGGCGGCGCGCACCTGCTCGGCCGGGTCCACGCCGGCTGAAGGAGTCGCCGGCTCAGCAGCGGCGAACAGGTCCTGCTGTGCCCACTCAGTCAAGCCGGAGATGCCGACACCCAGCAATCGGATACCACCCGAGGTCTCCACGTCGCCGAGCAACTGGGTGGCCAGCCGGGCCACCACGCGACCGTCGTCGGTCGGTGCCGGCAGGGTGGCGGACCGGGACAGCGTGGTGAAGTCGTGCAGGCGCGCCTTGAGCGTGACGGTGCGTCCGGACAGCCCGGTTCGGGTCAGCCGCCTGGCCACCCGCGCCGCCATCCGACCGACCAGCGCCCGCAGCAGTGCCGGATCGGTGACATCACGGTCGAACGTCTCCTCGACACTCACCGACTTCGATTCGCGTTCAGCGATCACCGGCCGGTCGTCCTCGGCGCGGGCCAACCGGTAGAGCGAGCGCCCGTGCGCCTCGCCCAGCAGCGTGACCAGCTCGGCTTCGTCGATCGCGGCCAGGTCCCCGACGGTGCGCACTCCCAGCCGGGTGAGCCGCTGCGTGGTGGCCGGCCCCACGCCGGCGACCGCGTGGACAGGCAGCGGGTGGAGGACGTCGAGTTCAGTGCCCGGTTCGACGATCACCACGCCGTCCGGCTTGGCCTGCTCGGAGGCGATCTTCGCGAGCAGCTTGGACGTCGCCGCACCTACGCTTGCCGCGATATCGGTTCGGTGGCGGATCGTCGCGCGGAGGGCGGCCGCGATCGCCCGGACACCGGCCGGCGACAGGTCGTCGTGTTCGGCGGCCACGAGGTCGACGAACGCCTCGTCCAGCGACAGCGGCTCGACGACGGGCGAGAGCTCCCGTAGCACCGCCATGACGACGTCGCTCACCCGGCGGTACACCGCGAACCGCCCAGCCAGGAACGCCGCATTCGGAGAGCGACGACGGGCCTCCGCCATGGACATCGCGGAGCGGACACCGAAGCGGCGCGCTTCGTACGACGCGGTCGCGACCACGCCGCGCGGGCCCAGCCCGCCCACAACCACCGGCCGCCCGCGCAGCGACGGCTTGTCCCGCTGCTCGACGGCTGCATAAAACGCGTCCAGGTCGACGTGCAGGATGCTCGGCCGGGTTCGCACGGTCCAGCCGCGTCAGCGTCTCAGCTCGGACGGCCGGTGCTCGCCGATCCAGGCGTCGACGAGCGCCCACCAGCCGTAGAGCCACTCGTGGATGCCGGCCTCGTCCCGGGGAACTTCGCCGGCCGGCACTTGCCACCAGTGCATCCGCACCTCGGTGTCCATCGGCAGCCCCCGCCACAGGTCGCCGGCGGTCTTGAGGTGCTCCAGGCCGGTGTGGGCGACGAACACGGCGTCTGCGTTCGGAGCGGCCCGCAGTGCGGCCGTAACTCCGCCTGGTCGTGGGGGTAGCACGTTGACCATCCGCTCCGCGCGGATGGCGAATCGAAGGTGTCCCAGGTCGCGAAGCCGGGTAATTGCCCGCAACCGCCGGGCGGTGGTGAAATTGCCGCCCTCCGGAAAGATCACCAGCGCGTCGTTGTGGTCCAGGCCGGTTGCGAGTTCGCCGATGTGTTGCTCGGCCTTCGAGCCGTCCCGGACCGCGCTGATGAACCGGTTCGGCAGCCGGTTCAGCACGACGTCGATAGCCGGGTCCCATTGCAGGGTGTCCTTGAGCACGATGCGCGGCTCGCGGTCGTACCAGTTCATCAGCGAGTGGACGACGAGGAACGAGTCGCCGGGGCCCGCGTGCCGGGCCATGACCACGAGCGGGCGGTTGTGGTACTCCGACGGCGGCGGCCCTTCCACGACGATCCGCACGTGGAGGACCCGCCGGGCCTCCCACTCCAGAACGCGCAGGAACCAGCGCACGATCGAGTAGTGGGCCCGCTGGGCCCACGGGGCCTGGACGGCGGCGCCGAAGCCGGTGCCGAGCCACAGCCCGAACAGGGCGACCAGGCAGCTGAGCTCCAGCGCCGCGTAGACCGCTACGAACCAGAGCAGGCGCAGGGGCCGCAACCGGCCCGGCAGCAACGGCGACAGTGCGCCGGCCAGCAGCAGCCAGACCGGCGCGCTGAGCAGTGCGACCATGATGCCGGCAGCGAGCAGTGGTGCCAGTACCAGCCGGCGGATCCGGGTCGGAGGCAGCACGAGTCGATGGTCGCACTCGGAGCCTGGTTCGTGCCTCGCTCGGGTTCCCCGTTGCTCCGTCAGAGCCTGGCCAGGTAGGAGGCCGCTGCCTGGTGCGCGAGTTCTATCCGCTCCGCGACTCGGGACGTGTCGCGGTAGCGCAGCGCCGCCAGGTTGGCGTACTGCGGCGGGTCCGGGTCGCCGGTGGGCAGGACATGCACCGTGACGTCCTCGGGTACTTCCGCGATGTCCGCGGCGAACCGGTGCCGGCGGGCGATCTCAAAGGCGACGGCGGCGACCTCCCACGGCTTGGTCGGCGGCTGCAGCGGCCGTTCGATACGGCCGACGTGCAGCACGAACACCGTTCTGGCGCCCAACCGGACAGCCCGGCCCACTGGGATCGAATGCACCAGGCCGCCGTCCAGGTAGTGCTGTCCATCGATCTCGACCGGCGGGAGCAGGCCGGGCACGGCGCTGCTCGCCATGACCGCGTCGACCAGCGGGCCGCGGTCGAACCAGCATTCGGCCGCGCGCTCGATGTGCGCGGCGACGCACTGGAAGCGGACCGGCAGCTGCTCGATCCGCCTGTCCTCGCCGACGACGTTGGCGAGCAAGTCGCGCAGCTGTGCGCCGGCATGGGCATGGGTTCCGGTGCGCGCGAGCGTGGAGACCCGGCGCAGCGCCGAGCCGCCGAAGACGTTGTCCCTGGACAGCTTGCTCCAGAAAACCTCCAGCCGCTCCACCATGTCTGCCGTTGGCTGCGCGGCGAATGCAGCGCCGTTGATCGCACCGACGCTCGTCCCCACGACGAGCGTCGGCTCGACGTCCGCCTCGACCAGGGCACGCAACATGCCGACCTCCGAGGCGCCGAGCAGGCCGCCGCCGCCCAGCACGAACGCGACGTCGGGCACGCTGCGATCGTCGCACGCGGCCTGGACGCGCGGGCAGGAGTACCGTTCTCGCCGATGTCGGCGATCGTCGTCGGGTACGTGCCCAAGGCCGAAGGGCGGGCGGCGCTGCGGCACGCGGCCAAGGAAGCCAAGCTGCGCGGAGCCAAGCTCGTCGTCGTCAACTCCGCCCACATGGGCCGGGGCGTCGAGCCGGAGGACGTCGTCCAATCCGCGGAGGAGCTCGATGCAGCCCGTCGCGAGCTCGACGAGGCGGGAGTCGAGGCGGAGGTCCGCCAGCTCACCCGCGGACAGGACGTCGCCGACGACCTCATCGCCGTGGCCACCGAGACCGCCGCCGACCTCATCGTCATCGGGCTGCGGCGCCGCTCCCCGCTCGGCCGGCTCATCCTGGGGAGCAATGCGCAGCGCGTCCTGCTCGACGCGCCATGCGCGGTACTGGCCGTCAAGGCGGAGGAGTCGTGACCGGACCGCCCATGCTTCGGTTGGCACAGAACGAGCGAGCGGATGCGTTGCTCGCAAGCCAACCGTTCGCGCTCCTCGTGGGCATGCTGCTCGACCAACAGATTCCAATGGAATGGGCGTTCACTGGTCCGGCGACCATCGCGGACCGGCTGGGACTGGACACCCTCGACCCGCGGGCTGTGGCCCGCTGCGACCCGGAGACGTTCGTCGCGATGATGACCGGTCCGCCTGCCGTGCACCGGTACCCGCGCTCGATGGGCGAGCGGGTGCAGCGGTTGGCCGCGTTCGTCGTGGACCGCTACGGCGGCGACGTCTCCCGGCTATGGACCGAGCCGACGTCCGGTGCGGACTTGTTGCGACGACTGCAGGAACTGCCCGGATTCGGCGAGCAGAAGGCGCGCATCTTCGTCGCGTTGCTGGGCAAGCAGCTCGGCGTTCGGCCGGAGGGCTGGCGGGAGGCCGCCGGCCCGTACGGCGAGGAGGGCTCGCATCGGTCGATCGCCGACGTGGTCGACGCGGAGTCGCTCGCCGCGGTACGTGCGTTCAAGCGCGGGTCGAAGCAAGGTTGACCGTCCAACCCGAGGTTCTCGGGCTACGCTGGACTGGCAGGTACAGCGCACAAACTCAGCGCCAGCGACGGTCCGTCGAAGGAAGCATCCGCCGTGTCAGAATGTTGTGTCGCCTGTTGCCGCAGCCCCGTGCCTGATCACTGCCGTCGAGAGGTCGTTCGTGTCGCCGAGTTCGTCGCGCCCTGACAAGCCCACGATCCCCGCCGCCGGCACCCGCCGCTCCGCTACCACAGCGACCGTCGACTCGGGATCGGCGCGCAAGTCCGCCGTCCGCAAGCCGGCCACGAAGCCGGAACGCGCCAAACGGTCCGGGGCCGACCGCGCCAAACCCGCACCCACCAAGGCGGTGTCCAAGCAGGTCAAGACGGGAGCCAAAGCCGTTCCGGCCGATTCAGGCAGCCGGATGAAGTCGGTTGCCGCCGCCAAACCGGCCACGTCGAAGCCGGCCCAAACCAAGGCGGCCAACCCGAAGGGGGCGAGCGGGAGGGCTGAGACAGCCAAGGCGGTGGGCACGGAGACAGCGAAAGCGAAGGCGGCCAAGCCGGCACCGGCGAAAGCCGAGAAGAAGGCCGAGCCCGACGTGCAGCGCAACGAGGCCGGCCAGCCACGGCCCAAGCCGGCCAAGCCCACACCGGCTGGGTCGGCAGCGGGCGTCGCGCTGGGCGACGCCGCCGGCGTGCTGGACGAGCCCCCGATCGCCCCGTCCGACCTACCCGCCGAGCCCGGCGCGGAGCTGCTCGGCGACCCCATCCCGGACGCGGTCGCGGCCATCGCAGGCGACCTGTTGATCGACCCCAGCCTCGACGACGTCGAGCCCGACGTACACGACCTGGAGACCGTCGCGGTGCCCGACGAGGCGGTCGCCAAGGAGGAGGTCGAGGGGTTCATCTACTCCGACGCCGACGACGCGGACGAACCCGAGCAGCAGGTTTCCGTCGCCGGTGCGACGGCAGACCCCGTGAAGGACTACCTCAAGCAGATCGGCAAAGTGCCGCTGCTCAACGCCGAGCAGGAGGTCGAGCTCGCCAAGCGCATCGAGGCGGGGCTCTTCGCCGAGGAGAAGCTGGCCCGTGACGGCTCGTCGCTCCTGCCCAAGCTGCGCGCCGAGCTGCAGTGGATCGCCCAGGACGGGCGGCGAGCGAAGAACCACCTGCTCGAGGCGAATCTGCGGCTCGTCGTCTCGCTGGCCAAGCGGTACACCGGGCGGGGCATGCTGTTCCTGGACCTGATCCAGGAAGGCAACCTCGGGCTCATCCGGGCCGTGGAGAAGTTCGACTACACCAAGGGCTACAAGTTCTCGACGTACGCGACCTGGTGGATCCGCCAGGCGATCACCCGGGCGATGGCCGACCAGGCGCGCACCATCCGCATCCCGGTGCACATGGTCGAGGTGATCAACAAGCTGGCCCGGGTGCAGCGCCAGATGTTGCAGGACCTCGGCCGCGAGCCGACACCGGAGGAGCTCGCCAAGGAGCTCGACATGACGCCGGAAAAGGTCGTCGAGGTCCAGAAGTACGGGCGCGAGCCGATTTCGCTGCACACGCCGCTCGGCGAGGACGGCGACAGCGAGTTCGGGGACTTGATCGAAGACTCCGAGGCCATTGTCCCGGCCGACGCTGTGTCGTTCACCCTGCTGCAGGAGCAGCTGCACGCCGTCCTGGACACGCTCTCGGAGCGGGAGGCGGGCGTTGTGTCGATGCGCTTCGGGCTCACCGACGGCCAACCGAAGACTCTCGACGAGATCGGCAAGGTCTACGGCGTCACCCGGGAGCGCATCCGTCAGATCGAGTCCAAGACCATGAGCAAGCTGCGCCATCCGTCGCGGTCCCAGGTCCTGCGCGACTACCTGGACTGAGGCTCCGCCGCCGCTCGCTGCAAACGTCCAGGTCAGACAGCGGTTTCGTGCCTGACACGCGACACGCGCGCCGACGGCCACCACGTGTCGACATCGACGGTCGAAGGAGCGTCCCGCAAGAGGTGCGATCACCGGGACACGCCACCGGACGGGTCATACGGGACGAGCCAACGTCGCCGGCTCGGGTGCAATTCCGGCCAGCGGTTACGAGCCGCTCGAAGTTCCCCCTACGCGACGGTCTCGGAGCTGATGAGTGATTCCATGTCGAGAAGTTCTGATCGGCTCCGCTCACCAGATGAAGGGCCACGATAGGGCGCGGCTCACGACACCAGGAGACCACCATGCCGAAGTACCTGCTCCTCAAGCACTACCGCGGCGGCCCGGAGCCGCACCGTCCGGTGCCCCCGATGGACCAGTGGGCCCCCGAGGACGTGGAGGCGCACATGGCCTTACACAGGCACGTCGGCGAGCTGCACGAGAAGAACGGCCAGTTAGTAGACGCGCAGGCGCTCCCCCCGGCGCCCCCCAG
>JACVRX010000027.1 GCA_014534205.1 Jiangellaceae bacterium | reverse complement strand
CGCCTGCCCGACCTGCTCCTCCGTCCGGGCGGCCTGCAGCACCGCGTCGTGCAACGCTTCCTCGACCCGCCCGCCGAGGAACGGGATCGACGCCCTGATTTGTGCGTCGACGACAACGGTCGTCTTTGCCCCGTCAGGAGCGAGAGTCATCGCACCGGTCAGGTGCACCGGCGCACCGCTGATGGCGATACGGATCGACCCGGCACGCGAGCCGTCCGCCGCGGCCGGCTGCCAGACGTCGATCTGCTCCAGGTCGATCGTCTCGCCGACGAAGCGCCGGACGAAGTCGGGCACGTCCGGGGGCATCACCCGCAGCAGGCGCACCGTCACCTGGTCGCCGGCCCGGGTGACCGACGCCTCGTGGCGCAACGCGCCCGTCGCCCGCGCCTTGCGGGAGAGGAACGCCTCGTCGGTGAGCATCGCGAAGACGGTGGCAGGGTCGGCGTCGTACCGGTACTCGGTGCGCAGGTCCATGACTCCATCCTGGCAAGTCGCGGTGTCGAGCGCTCGACGGAGCGAACGACGGACCTTGGAACGACCGCGGGTCGAGACCGACAGCTACGGCACAGGGGGCGGTCCGATCCGGACAGATGCGTCAAAGGAGGGGGCGGTCGGGTGCGGGGCCGGCGTCTGTGCCCGTGGCATGCTCGTCCGGCCGCGGATCGTGGAGCCGGCCGGAGCACCCGACCGTCGCCTCCGGAGACCAGCTGTACTCCAGGCGCTGTACTCCAGGCGACGGATCGTTGGCGCCTAGAGTTACCAGGTGACCACCGATGTACGCCCACCGTCGGCGCGGTTCGGCGAGGACGGCGCCCGGCTCACGTACGGCACCTACCTGCGCCTGGACGACCTGCTGGACCAGCAACGCCTTGCCACTGATGCGCACGACGAGCTGCTGTTCATCACCATCCACCAGGTCTACGAGCTGTGGTTCAAGCAACTGCTGTTCGAGCTGGAGTCGGCCAGGGAGGCGATGACGGCCGGGGAACTCTGGTGGGCCCGCCACCTGTTGGGCCGTGTGCACGAGATAGAACGCGTGCTCATCGAGCAAGTCGGCGTGCTGGAGACGATGACGCCGCAGGACTTCCTGCTGTTTCGGGCCCGGTTGGCGCCGGCCAGCGGGTTCCAGTCGGTCCAGTTCCGCGAACTGGAGTTCATCTCCGGGGCGAAGGACCCAGGCTTCGTCGGGCGCTTCCGCGGGCTAACGGCGAAGGAGCGGGATCGACTCGCCCGCCGGCTGGCCGAGCCCACGTTGTGGGACGCCTTCACCGCGGTGCTCGAGAAGGCCGGCTTCGCCGCGGACACCGACGAGGACGTGCGGCAGGCGCTGTTGACCGTCGCCCACGATCGAGCTGCCTACGGTGACATTTGGGAGCTGGCCGAGGCGCTGCTGGGCCACGACGAGCACGTCGCGCTGTGGCGATCCCGGCACGTGATGATGGTCGAGCGCATGATCGGTACCAAGACCGGAACGGGTGGCTCGTCCGGTGCGTCTTATTTGCGCGGCCGGTTGGACCTGCGCTTCTATCCGGCGCTGTGGGAGCTGCGGTCCTGGCTGTAAGGCCGGCGCCACGGGGTGTAGCCGGCCCCGCGGCGGGCTATGGTCGTTCATGGGCCGTGTACACGGACGTAACGGCTGAGCTTTCCGGGGGCAGCGATGAGCAACCGGCTGGACGAGGCGAAGTCCGACCTGATCGCGAAAGCGGCGGCTGCGGCTGAGCAGCACGGCAAACGAGGCGAGCCGCTCGACGCCTTCTTGCGCCGCTACTACAGGCATGTGGCGCCGGAGGATCTGGTCGACCGCGACCCCATCGACGTGCTCGGCGCCGCGGTGTCGCACCGGCAGTTCGCCAGCGTACGACCGCAGGGACGAGCGCTGGTCCGGCTGTACACGCCGACCGTCGACGAGCACGGCTGGGCGTCGTCGCATTCGGTGGTCGAGGTTGTCACCGAGGACATGCCGTTCCTGGTCGACTCGGTGACCCTGGCGCTGACCAGGCTGGAGCGCTCCATCCACCTGGTGATCCATCCGCAGTTCGTCGTCCGCCGTGACGTGGGTGGCGAGCTGCTCGAGGTGTGCGACCTAGGCGAGTCCGACCCGGAGGTCGGCGAGCTGCCGGACGCGGTCGTCGAGTCGTGGATGCACGTCGAAATCGACCGGGAGACCGACCCCGCCGACCGAGACAAGATCACCAACGAGCTGCGCGACGTGCTCCGCGACGTCCGCGAAGCGGTCGAGGACTGGCGGCGCATGCGTGAACGCGCCACCGAGATCGCGGCCGAGCTGGAGAAGACGCAGCTTCCGGTGCCGGCCGAGGAGGTCAGCGAGGCTCAGGAGCTGCTGCAGTGGCTTGCCGACGACCATTTCACGTTTCTCGGGTACCGCGAGTACATGCTCGAGACGGTGGACGGGGAGGACGTCCTGGAGGCGGTCACCGGATCGGGTCTGGGCATCCTGCGGGCGGACCAGCACGTGTCCGGAGCCTTCGCCAAGCTGACGCCCGCGGTCCGCGCGAAGGCGCGGGAAAAGCGCGTACTCGTCCTCACCAAGGCGAACTCGCGGGCCACCGTGCACCGCAACAGTTACATGGACTACATCGGCGTGAAGATCTTCGACGACTCGGGCGAGGTCGTCGGCGAGCGCCGGTTCCTCGGCCTGTTCGCCTCGTCTGCCTACACCGAGAGCGTGCTGCGCATACCGGTACTGCGCAAGAAGGCCATGCAGGTGCTCGAACGCAGCGGGTTCTCGCCGACCGGGCATTCCGGCAAGGACCTGATGCAGGTCCTCGAGACCTACCCGCGCGACGAGCTGTTCGAGATCAGCGTCGACGACCTGCTGCCGACCGCCATTGCCGTCGTGCACCTGCAGGAGCGGCGGCAACTGCGGCTATTCGTCCGCCGGGACGTGTACGAGCGCTATCTCTCCTGCCTCGTGTACCTGCCGCGCGACCGGTACAACACCGACGTCCGGCAGAAGATGCAACGGATCCTGCTGGCTGCGACCGGCGGGCAGACGATCGACTTCGCGGCCAACGTCAGCGAGGCACTCCTGGCACGCGTGCATTTCGTGATCCGGATGGCGCGGGACACGACGCTGCCGGAGCTGGACGTGCCGGCGTTGGAGAAACAACTCGCCACGGCCACCCGGGCGTGGACCGACGAGTTAGCCGACGTGCTGGCGGACGCCGTCGGCGAGGAGGAGGCCGCGCGGCTGCTGCGGCGCTACAAGGACGCCTTCCCGGAGGCGTACAAGGAGGATTTCCCGGCCCGTTCGGCGGTCGCCGACGTGCGGCGGCTCGAGGAGCTGCCCGAGCAGGAGGGCCTCGGCATGAACCTCTACCGCCCGATCGGTCGAGACCCGGACGAGCGGCGGTTCAAGATCTACCGCACCGGCACACCCATCTCGTTGACACAGGTGCTGCCGATCCTGTCGCGGATGGGCGTCGAGGTGATCGACGAGCGGCCGTACGAGATCGTGCGCCGGGTCGACGGCGTGGAATCGCTCGCCTACGTCTACGACTTCGGTCTGCGCTACCAGGGACGGCGGCGGGTCGACGAGGGCGACGGCCACAAGGAGCTGTTCCAGGAGGCCTTCGCCGCGGTGTGGCGCGACGACGCCGAGAGCGACGGGTTCAACACGCTGGTGCTGCGGGCCGGGCTGTCGTGGCGACAGGCAGCGGTGCTGAGGGCCTACGCCAAGTACCTGCGGCAGGCCGGCTCCACGTTCAGCCAGGACTACCTGGAGGACTGCCTGCAGGCGCACGTCGGCATCGCGAGGATGCTAATCGAGCTGTTCGAGACGCGCTTCGACCCCGATCAGTACGTCGACGACCCGGCCGGGCGGGACACCGCCGCCAAGGAGACCGCCGTACGCATCGGGCGCGCTCTGGACGACGTCGCGAGCCTGGACCAGGACCGTATCCTTCGCTCCTTCCTCGCGCTGGTACAGGCCACGCTGCGAACGAACTATTACCGACTGAACGACGTGGTGCCGTCGAGTTCGGCGATGTCGTTCAAGCTCGATCCGTCGGCGATCCCGGACCTGCCCAATCCACGCCCGATGTTCGAGGTCTGGGTGTATTCGCCCCGAGTGGAAGGCGTCCACCTCCGGTTCGGTCCGGTGGCGCGCGGCGGCCTGCGCTGGTCCGACCGGCGCGAGGACTTCCGGACCGAGGTGCTTGGGCTGGTCAAGGCGCAAGCAGTCAAGAACGCCGTCATCGTGCCGGTGGGGGCCAAGGGCGGGTTCGTGGCAAAGCGGCTGCCCGACCCGTCGGTAAACCGGGAAGCGTGGCTTGCCGCGGGCGTCGAGTGCTACCAGACGTTCATCCGGGGCCTGCTCGACCTCACCGACAACCGGGCGCCGGACCGCAGCGTGGTCCCGCCCCCGCGGGTGGTACGCCACGACAGCGACGACCCGTACCTCGTCGTCGCCGCCGACAAGGGAACCGCGACGTTCTCCGACATCGCCAACGGCGTCTCGATCGAATACGGGTTCTGGCTGGGCGACGCGTTCGCATCCGGAGGCTCCGCCGGCTACGACCACAAAGCGATGGGCATCACCGCCCGCGGCGCGTGGGAGTCGGTCAAGCGGCATTTCCGCGAGATGGGCCGCGACTGTCAGACCGAGGACTTCACCTGCGTCGGCATCGGGGACATGTCCGGCGACGTGTTCGGCAACGGCATGCTGCTCTCCACGCACACGCGATTGATCGCCGCGTTCGACCACCGGCACATCTTTGTCGACCCCGACCCCGACCCAGTGGCGTCGGACGCCGAGCGACGCCGGCTGTTCGAGTTGCCCAGGTCGACGTGGGCCGACTACGACCCGAAGCTCATCAGCGAGGGCGGCGGAATCTTCCCCCGCTCGGCGAAGCGGATCGATCTCACACCGCAGATGCGCCGGGCGCTGCTCATCGACGATGCGGTCACCGAGATGACCCCACCGGAGCTGTTGCGCGCGATCCTGGCTGCGCCGGTCGACCTGCTGTGGAACGGCGGCATCGGCACCTATGTCAAGGCGACGTCGGAGAGCCACGCCGACGTGGGCGACAAGGCCAACGACGCGATCCGGCTGAACGGCTCGGAGCTGCGGTGCAAGTGCGTCGGTGAGGGAGGCAACCTCGGCTTCACGCAGCTCGGGCGGATCGAGTATGCGTTGCACGGGGCCGAGGGCGCCGGTGGGCGCATCAACACCGACGCGATCGACAACTCGGCAGGCGTGGACACGTCCGACCACGAGGTCAACATCAAGATCCTCTTGGACACCGTGGTCCGCGACGGCGACTTGACCGAGAAGCAACGCAACGAGCTGCTGGGCGAGATGACCGACGAGGTCGCGCAGCTGGTGCTGCGCAACAACTACGGGCAGAACGTGGCGTTGGCGTGCAGCGTCGCCCAGGCGGCCAACCTGCTCCACGTGCACAAGGCGTACATCGCGAAGCTGGAGTCGCAGGGAAAGCTGGACCGCGCCCTGGAGTTCCTGCCCGGTGACCGGCAGGTCGAGGAGCGCGCGCACGCGGGGGGCGGGCTGACCGCTCCGGAGCTGTCGGTGCTGCTCGCGTACACCAAGAACACCATGTACGCCGAGCTGGTGGGTACCTCGCTGCCGGACGACCCTTACTTGCGTACCGCGCTGCACTCGTACTTCCCGACGGCGGTGCGTGAGCGGTACCCCGACCGCATCGACAAGCATCCGCTGCGCCGCGAGATCATCACGACGGTCCTGGTCAACGACCTGGTGAACCAGGCCGGTACCACGTCCGCCTACCGGCTCGGCATGGAGACGGGCGGCACGCTGGAGGACCTGGCCCGGGCCCACACCGTCGCCCGCATGGTCTACCGGATACCCGAGGTCACGGCCGCGATCGACGCTCTGGACAACGTGGTACCGGCCGACGTGCAGGTGAAGATGCGGCTGGAGGGCCGGACGATCATCGAGCGCACCACCCGCTGGCTCTCCGTGAACCGCCGCCCGCCCATCGACATCGCGCGGCAGATCGAGCTGTTCCAGCAGCCGATCGGCCGATTGCTCGGCCAACTCCCCGACGTCCTGGTTGGCCGTGAGCGCGCCCTGTTCGTGCAGCGGTGCAAGGTGCTCACCGGTGCCGGCGTGCCGGAGGAGCTCGCGACCCAGGTGGCGGTGCTGCCGCCGGCCTACGCCGGGCTCGGCATCGTCGAGACGTCGCTCGCCGCTGGCGCCGACGTGATCGAGGTGGCGCGGGTGCTCTTCAAGCTGGGGGAGCACCTGCGGCTGGGTGAGCTGCTGGAGCGCATCGTCACGCTGCCGCGCACCGACCGCTGGCAGACCATGGCTCGGGCCGCCCTGCGCGACGAGCTGCATGCCGTGCAGGCGGCGCTGACCGCGCAGATCATCCAGCACACAGACGAGACCATGGAAACCAAGGCGCGGGTCAAGGCGTGGGCCGCCGCCGATTCGCTCAGCGTCGCCCGGGCCCGGGAGACGCTGCAGGAGATCGTGGCAGGCGACACCTTTGACTTGGCCCGGCTGTCGGTGGGGCTGCGGGTCGTCCGCTCACTGCTGCGCGCCGACAACGCCTGACACGTCCGCGTCGCCCATCCGGAATGACCACGTTCACCACCCGTGCTGGTACATCACCAGGCCTGCAGGCCTGGTGATGTACGGGTAGGCATGGTGTACGTGGTCACTCCAGAGCCTCAGCTGGATGATCAACAGCAGGCAGCCGCCGGGGACAAGCCCGCCTCGTGCTGTGGATAACCGCTCTGCGGGTAGCGAATATCGTCGAGTGTCGGTATAACTCGGCGGCATCCCGGTCACGGGCGGCTTCCGCCGGTAACCCACGAGGTCAGCGGTGGAGCGGCCACTACCGTAGACGCGCCGTCGGACGGTTACCGCAGCATGTCCGCAATCCAAATCATCGACGCCGAGGTTCGCGACGTCGTCCGTCGCGAAGGCCTGGACCCGATCGCCGACCCGGGTGCGGTCCGCCAGATCGTCGAGCAGGTCGTCGCGGCCTACGACGACCGCAGCCTGAGCCGGCCGCTGCCGCCGCTCGGGGATGTGCAGGCCGTCGCCCGCACGGTCCTCGACTCGGTGGCGGGCTTCGGGCCGCTCCAGCGCTACCTGGACGACCCGACGGTCGAAGAGATCTGGATCAACGCGCCGAGCAAGGTGTTCATCGCCAGGCACGGCCGCAGCGAGCTCACCACGACGATCTTCACCGCCGCCGAGGTGCGCGATCTGGTGGAGCGCATGCTCAAGTCGTCGGGCCGGCGGATCGACCTGTCCTCGCCATTTGTCGACGCGATGCTGCCCGACGGCAGCCGCCTGCACGTCGTCATTCCCGACGTCACCGCAGAACACTGGGCGGTGAACGTCCGCAAGTTCGTGGTACATGCGGCGCAACTCGACGACCTGGTAGCACTGGGCACGGTGACGCCCTCGGCCGCGCACTTCTTGGACGCCTGCGTCGTCGCGGGGCTGAACATTCTGGTGGCGGGAGGCACTCAAGCCGGGAAGACGACGCTGCTGAACTGCCTGACGGCGGCGGTGCCGGCCAGAGAGCGAGTGATCACGTGTGAGGAGGTCTTCGAGCTCAAGGTGCCGTTGCCGGATGTGGTTCGGATGCAGACCAGGCAGCCGAGCCTGGAAGGCACTGGGGAGATCAGCCTGCGGCACTTGGTGCGTGAGGCGTTGCGGATGCGGCCGCAACGCATCGTCGTCGGGGAGGTGCGCCAACAGGAGTGTCTGGATCTGCTGATCGCGCTCAACGCCGGCATTCCGGGGATGTGCAGCTTGCACGCCAACTCGGCCCGCGAAGCGGTGACGAAGATGTGCACGCTGCCGTTGCTCGCTGGTGAGAACATTGGCAGCCGGTTCGTGGTGCCGACCGTGGCGAGCTGCATCGACCTGGTGGTGCACATCGCCACCGAACCGGACGGCACCCGCCGAGTGCGCGAGATCGTCAGCGTGCCCGGCCGCATCGAAGGCGACGTCATAGAGCTTGAGCCGATCTTCGTCCGACGCGGTGACCGGCTGATGCGGATGGACGGCCACCCGCCGCACCCGGAGCGCTTCGACCGGTGCGGTATCGACATCGGTCAGTTGCTCTTTGACGAACGCGTGGGCACGGTGTGATGGGCGCGCTGATCGGGCTGCTCCTTGGCATCGGACTATTGCTCGTTTGGCATGCCGTGTCCGGGCCGCGGGCACGGCCGGTTCGCACCCGGCGCCGTCCGGTGCAGCAGCGGCTGAGCGAGCTCATGGCTGCTGCGGGGATCGACGCCATAACGCCACGCCAGTTGCTGCTGTCGGGTGCCGGGACCGGCGCTGTGGTCGCGTCGGTGTTCCTGGTCGCATCGCGCACCTGGCCGGTGTCTGTCGCGTTCGGTGCATTCGCGGCGTACCTGCCGATCGCCCTGGTCCGCGCGCGTGCTCGGCGACGGCGCAACGAACTACGGGACGTGTGGCCCGACGCGGTGGACAACCTCGCGTCGGCAGTGCGGGCCGGGTTGGCGCTGCCGGAGGCACTGGCCCAACTCGGCGTGCGGGGGCCGGAGCCGCTGCGGGCGCCGTTCCTGCGGTTCGGCGAGGACTATCGCGCGACTGGACGGTTTCACGCTTGTTTGGATGTGCTCAAGGATCGGCTGGCTGATCCCACTGGTGACCGGGTGTGTGAGTCGTTGCGGATCGCCCGTGAGGTGGGCGGGTCGGATTTGGGCCGGCTGCTGCGGACGCTGTCGTCGTTTCTGCGTGACGACGCTCGTACCCGCGCGGAGCTGGAGACTCGACAGGGCTGGGTTGTCAACGCCGCGCGACTGGCTGTTGCGGCGCCGTGGATTCTGCTCGGGTTTCTCTCGTTGCGTACCGAGTCGATCCGGGCGTACAACGCGCCGGGCGGTTGGGTGGTGTTGGGGATCGGCGCGGTGTTGTGCGTGGTTGCCTACCGGCTGATGCTGCGGCTGGGCCGGCTGCCCGAGGACGTGCGGGTGCTGCGATGAGCGCGAACGCGGTCACCGGAGCCGCGCTCGGGTTGGTGGCTGGCGCGGCGTTGCTGCTGGTGTGGACACGGGTGCCGTTGCGGCGACTGCCCACGCTGGACGCTCGGCTGGCGCCATACGTGGGCGAGCTGTCGACGGAGACGATCAGGCGGCGCTACCTGGTGGATGCGCACATGATCACGCCGTTGCCGACACTGGAGCGGCTGGTACGTCCATACCTGGCCGAGGCTGCTGACCTGCTGGAGCGTGTCCTCGGCGGCGGCGCTTCGGTTCGTCGCCGCCTCGACCAGGCAGGCAGTTCCGTTTCGGTGCACGACTTCCGGGTCGAACAGCTCATTTGGGCGACCACCGGGTTTGCCGCGGCGACCGGTCTTAGCGTGTTGCTCCTTGCCGGCGGCAACGGCTCGCCACTACTGCTGCTGATGTTCTGCATTGGATGTGCTGTCGGCGGCGTGGTGCTGCGCGACCAGCTGCTCAGCAAGGCGGTTCGCGACCGGGAGCAGCGGATGCTGGCCGAATTCCCGACGACCGCTGACTTGCTCGCGTTGACCGTCGCCGCCGGTGAAGGCGCAGCCGGTGCGCTGGAGCGGGTCTCCCGGGCCAGCTCCGGCGAGCTTGCGCGCGAGCTGCGCCGAGCGCTTTCCGATGCGCGCACCGGTACCGGGTTGATCCAAGCGCTCGACCGCGTTGCCGAACGCACGTCGCTGACGCCGTTGGCGCGTTTCGTCGACGGTGTCGCCGTCGCGATCGAGCGCGGAACGCCGCTGGCCGACGTGCTACGCGCCCAGGCGGCTGATGTCCGGGAGGCGCGCAAGCGCAACCTGCTCGACGTCGCTGGCCGCAAGGAGATCGCCATGATGATCCCGGTGGTTTTCCTGGTGCTCCCCGTGACCATCCTGTTCGCGCTTTATCCCGGGTTGATCCAGATCAGCTCCGTCGTGCCGTGACCACAGCAGGAGGTAGCGAGATGCCACAGTTGATGACTTCCCTGAAGCACCGCGTCAGCGGCCTGCTCAGCGGCGACGACCGAGGCGACGTGCCAGGCTGGGTACTCATAACGATCATGACCGCAGGCATCGTCGCCGTGCTGTGGCAGTTCGCCGAGCCGTACCTGCGCAACATCCTCCAGCAGGCGCTGGAAGCCGTCGCCCCCTGACCGTGCTGCACAGCCGGCCCGACATGACCGAGCCCCAGCGAGGGGCGGCCGTCGTCGAGTTCACGCTGGTCTCGGTGCTGGTCGTTGGACTCTTCCTGGCGATCGTCCAGTTCGGGTTGGCGATACACGTCCGCAACACGCTGATCGCGTGTGCTGCAGAAGGCGCCCGGCACGCAGCCAACGCGGACCGCAGCCTGTTCGACGGCGCTGCCCGCGCCCAAGCCCTGATCTCCGAGTCTCTGTCGCCGACGATCGCCGCCGACGTGACTGCCCGCTACATCACCTCGCGTGGTGTTCAACAGGTCGAGATTGCGGTGACCGCGACCCTGCCGGTCTTCGGGCTGCTTGGCGTGGAACGTGGACTGCAGGTCAGCGGGCACGCCGTGGAGGAGTCGGCGTTGTGAGCCCCGGGAACCGCGAGCGAGGCAGTGCCATCGTCGAGTTCCACTTCCTCGGCCTGCTGCTGTTGGTTCCGCTGGTGTACGTGCTTCTGACCGTTCTGGACGTCCAACGCACGGCGTTCGGCGTGACGCAGGCCGCGCGCGAAGCAGGCCGGGTTTTCGTGGCGACCGGGGACGAGGCCGCGGCCCGGCTCGCTGCCGAGGTGGCGCTCGCCGACCAGGGAGTGGACGCGGGCGCTGCCGAGGTCGCCGTCCGCTGCTCCGGTGCGCCGTGTTACCAACCAGGCGGCGAAATCACGGTGCGAGTGCGTTCAGAGGTGTCTCTGCCCTTTCTACCGCCGATGATCGCGGACGCGGTGCACGCCCGCATTCCGGTCGACGCCACCCACGCCGCCGTCATCGACCGGTTCCGGGCCCTGTGATGCGATCCGCCCGAGCGCGAGACGACGGCCAGATCACGCTGCTGATCATCGGCTTTGTGATGATCGTCGTCCTTGCCGTGGGTGTGGTGGCGAACGCGTCGAAGGCATTCCTGTACCGCCGCTCTCTCGCATCGTGGGCGGACGGCGCGGCGATCACCGCTGCGCAGAGCGTCGCCGAAGATGCGGTCTACGCCGGTCCGGCCGTGGACCAGCTCCCGCTTTCCGCCCCCGAGGCACGGAGAGTCGTCGACGACTACGTCGCCCGCCACGGACTGGCTGCGCGCTTCGACCATCTGCGCGTCGGGGTCCAGGTTAGTGCGGGCGGCGCGACCGTCACCGTGCAGCTGACGGCGCTAGTTCCATTCGTGCTGGCGGAACGGGCTGGTGGGATCGACGTGACGGCGCACGCGACAGCCACCGCACCGCTGGAATGATGGCGGCACCCGGGCCAGACCAGTACCGACGTGCGCTTGGGCGGCGCCGCCGAAGCCGACGAACCTCCTGTTGGGGCGGCGGAGTCGCCGCTCTGGAATGACCACGTACACCACCCCTGTCTGTACATCACCAGGCATACAGGCCTGGTGATGTACAGGAAGGCCTGGTGATGGCCGGCGATCACCGCAGCCGCGCGTACGCTTGACGGCCGTGGCAGCCCGCGACATCAACCCCGAGATCGCCGCGCTCGACCAGACGCTCGCCGGCGTCGAGCAGGTACTTGAACCGGACCGGATGCGGGCTCAGGTAGCGGAGTTGGAGGAGCAGGCAGCCGCTCCGGACCTGTGGGACGATCTCGACCGGGCGCAGCAGGTAACCAGCCAGCTGTCCTACCTGCAGGCAGAACTCCGACGGCTCACCGAACTCCGCCAGCGGGTGGATGACCTGCCGGTTTTGCTCGAGCTGGCGGATGAGGAGTCCGACGCCGCCGCGATCGCAGACGTCGAACGCGAACTGGACGAGGTCGCCCGGCTGGTGTCGGAACTGGAGGTGCGCACGCTGCTCTCCGGGCAGTACGACGCGCGCGATGCCGTCGTAACCATCCGGGCCGAGGCCGGTGGTGTCGACGCCGCCGACTGGGCGGAGATGCTCATGCGCATGTACCTGCGCTGGGCCGAGCGGCATGGCCACAAGACCGAAGTGCTCGACATCTCGTACGCCGAGGAAGCGGGCATCAAGTCCGCCACCTTCGTGGTCCACGCTCCGTATGCGTACGGCACTCTGTCGGTGGACCAGGGTACGCACCGGCTGGTGCGCATCAGTCCGTTCGACAACCAGGGTCGTCGGCAGACGTCTTTCGCCGGTGTCGAAGTGCTGCCGGTCGTCGAGAAGACCGACCACATCGAGATCCCGGAATCCGACCTCCGGATCGACGTCTTCCGCTCGTCGGGTCCCGGCGGGCAGAGCGTGAACACCACGGATTCGGCAGTGCGTATTACGCACTTACCGACCGGGATCGTGGTGTCGTGCCAGAACGAGAAGTCCCAGCTGCAGAACAAGGCGTCCGCCATGCGGGTACTCCAGGCGAAGCTGCTGGAACGTCGCCGGCAGGAGGAGCGGGCCGCGCTGGACGCGCTCAAGGACGGCGGATCCTCCTGGGGCAACCAGATGCGCTCGTACGTGCTGCATCCATACCAAATGGTCAAGGATTTGCGCACCGAGCACGAGGTGGGGAATCCACAGGCGGTGCTGGACGGCGAGATCGACGACTTCCTGGAGGCGGGAATCCGCTGGCGCCGCCAGCAGGAAGCGTCCTGAACGCCGCGGCCACGGTGCGTCAGGATAACGAGCAGACGACTCCGGGCGATGGACGCCTTCCGCCTCTTCTCGGCCGACATTCGGCGCCGGGCCATCACCAGGCGTACCCGTACATCACCAGGCGTGCAGGCCTGGTGATGTACCGGCAGGGGTGGTGAACGTGGTCATTCCGGAGAGGGCGGACTCGACATTCCGCAGAGGTCGGGCGGACCTGTCCAGGTGGCAGTCGTAGAGTAAGGCGCTGGCCCTGCCCGGCAAAGGGTTGCGGCCGGTGCCCGAAACACGCCGGCGAGGGAATGCTTTGATCCGATTCGACAACGTCACAAAGCTCTATCCGAACCAGGCTCTGCCCGCCCTGCAGGATCTCACTGTCGAGATCGAGAAGGGCGAGTTCGTCTTCCTTGTCGGCCCGTCCGGGTCGGGCAAGTCGACCTTCCTGCGGCTGGTACTCAAGGAGGAGCGGCCGACGTCAGGGCGAATCCGGGTGGCCGGCAAGGACCTGCACCGCCTGTCGAACTGGAAAGTGCCGCACCTGCGGCGCCGGATCGGCACGGTTTTCCAGGACTTCCGGCTGCTGCCGAACAAGACGCTGTTCGAGAACGTCGCCTTCGCCTTGCAGGTGATCGGCAAGTCGCGCCGGCAGATCAACCGCGACGTGCCTGCCGTCCTCGAGCTGGTCGGCCTGGACGGCAAAGAGAACCGGTTGCCGGACCAGCTCTCCGGCGGCGAGCAGCAACGGGTGGCGATCGCGCGGGCGTTCGTGAACCGCCCGCTCATCCTGCTGGCAGACGAACCGACGGGAAACCTGGACCCGGCGACCAGCGTCGGCATCATGAAGCTGCTGGACCGGATCAATCGCACCGGGACCACCGTGGTGATGGCGACGCACGACCAGTCGATCGTCGATCAGATGCGCAAGCGGGTCATCGAGCTCGACGCCGGGCGGCTGGTCCGCGACCAGTCCCGCGGGGTGTACGGGTACACCCGGTAGCGGGGTCCAGCAGAACACAAACCCAGACTGCGAAGAGAGCGATGCGTTTCCAGTACGTCTTCTCCGAGGTCGTGACCGGGCTGCGCCGGAACCTCACCATGACGCTCGCGGTTGTGATCACCGTGGCGATCTCGATGGGGTTCCTCGGCACCGGTCTGCTGCTGCGCGCGCAGGCCGAGACGATGAAGGACTACTGGTACGACAAGATCGAGATCTCGGTCTTCATGTGCAACGCGTTCGACAAGGGCGCCGGGTGCGCAGGCGGGCAGGTCACCGACGAGCAGAAGGCCAAGATCGAGCAGACGTTGACCTCGCATCCGGAGGTGCAGAGCGTCTTCTACGAGTCGCAGGACGAGGCGTACCAGCACTTCCGGGAGCAGTTCCAGAACTCGATAGCCGACACCATCACGCCCGACCAACTGCAGGAGGCGTACCGGGTACAGCTGGGCAACCCGGAGGAGTTCGAGGGCGTCGTCTCCGCGGTCGCGGGCCTGCCCGGCGTGCACCAGGTCGTTGACCAGCGCGAACTGCTCGAGCCGTTCTTCGACGTGATCAACGGACTGCAGTGGGCGGCGGCGGCGGTGACGGCGATCATGGTTGTTGCGGCGGTCCTGCTCATCGCGAACACCATCCGGCTCGCCGCGTTCAGCCGGCGCCGTGAGACCGGCATCATGCGGCTGGTCGGGGCGTCGAACTTCTACATCCAGCTGCCCTTCATCCTGGAAGCGGCGATCGCCGGAGTGACCGGGGCGGTGCTCGCGGCTGCCGGCGTGGTGCTGGTCAAGGCGTTGTTCATCGATGGCCGGCTGGCCAAGGTGCTGGAATTCGTCGCCTGGGTGGACTGGAACGACACCCTCGAGATCGTTCCCTGGCTGATGGTGTCCGGGGTCCTGCTGACCGCCGTCGCGGCATTCCTGACGCTGCGCCGCTACCTGCGCGTCTGACCCGGCCGGCCGGCGGCTCCCGCCGAGCCGGCCCGCCTGTTGCCGAGCTCTCCCGACACCATGGTGTTTCAGGTGTACTCTGCTGCGCTGTGTGGGGTCAGAGGGTCTAATGTGACTGTTGTGACGAGGCACGTCCGTACGGTCGCCTACGCTCTGGCTGCCGGGCTACTGGTGACGCAGCTCGTCCCCGCCTGGGCGGCCGACCCGCGGGACCGAAAGCAGGCGGTGGAGGAACAGCTGCGTGACGCGGCCGCCGAGCTCCGCAATTCGACGCAACAGCTGGACCGGGCGACCCGGTTGTACGCCGACGCCCAGGCGCAACTACCCGCGGCCGAACACGCACTCGCGCGGGCGGAGCAGGCCGCCGCCGCCGCGCGCCAGCAGCTGGCCGTGGCCCGCGGGGAGCTCGCAGCGGCCAAGGCGGCGGACGTCGCCGCTGCAGCGAAGCTGGCGGCCGCGCAGCAGCGGGTGCGCGAGCAAGAAGCGAAGGTCGCCGAGATCAGCGAGCGGATCGACGGCCAGCGCAGCGCGATGAGCTCGGTGGCGGTCATCGCGTACCAGCGTGGTGCGGTGAGCAAGCTTGGCGAGGTTGCCGCCGTCCTGGAAGCCAACTCGGTCAGCGAGCTGGCGACCCTGGTGACGTACACCCGCTCGGTGCTTGCCGCCGAGAGCGTAACGCTGACGGCGTTGGAGACCGATCGGGCCGCCCTGGCCAACGAGCGGGTCCGGTTGGAGGACCTCCGCGAGGAGGCCCAGCGGTTGCGGGAAGAGGCGGCGCGGCACCTGGAGCGCACCAAGGAGCTCGAGGCGGCGGCGGTAGCCGCAGCGGCCGAAGCGTCCCGGGTGGAGCAAGAGGCACAGGCCGCCAAGGCGGCCGTCGAAGGCCTCGTCGAGCAACGGTCCGCTGCTCGCGCAGCCGCCGAGCAGGCGAAGGGAGAGGACGCCCGGCAGTACGCCGCGCTGGAGGAAGAGCGGGCTCGCGTAGACGCGGAGATCGCCGAGCTGGCCCGGCGGGCACGCGAGGAGCGCGAGCGCAAGGAGCGGGAGGAACAAGAACGCAAGGAGCGCGAAGAGCGCGAGCGGCAGGAAAGCGCCCGCGCGGCTGCAAGTGGAGCTACGCGGGGTTCTGCGGAGACACCAGCGAGGTCATCGTCCAGCGGAGCGGCCGCTCGATCGAGCCAGTCATCCAGCGGGTCGTCGAAGAGCAGCGATGGCTCCGGCGGATCCTCCGGGCTGTCCTTCCCGGTGGCCAACCCCTACGTCACGTCCCCGTATGGCATGCGTGTTCACCCGGTGACCGGCGTGTACAAGCTGCACGACGGCACGGACTTCCGCGCCTACTGCGGTACCCCGATCCGGGCCGCCGCCACAGGCAAGGTGATCTGGGCCCGGTACCGGGGTGGTTACGGCAACCAGGTCGCGATCGACCACGGCGTCGTGGGCAGTGACGCGCTGATGACGTCCTACAGTCACCTGTCCCGCTACTCGACCCATCCAGGAGAACGGGTGTCCAGGGGGGAGACGATCGGCTACTCCGGGAGCACGGGGTACTCCACCGCGTGCCATCTGCATTTCATGGTGTACGAGGACGGGGTCCGGACGAACCCGATGCACTTCCTGTAGCTGAGACGATGTACTCATGGCTCGGGAGCGTGGACGCCGGGTCGTGGCGCAGAACCGTAGGGCCCGCCACGACTACCACATCGACGCGACCTATGAAGCAGGCCTGGTGCTCACCGGGACCGAGGTGAAGTCGTTGCGTGCCGGGCACGCATCGCTCGCGGACGGATACGCCGAGGTACGCGACAGTGAGGTGTGGCTGCGTAACGTCCACATACCGGAGTACGACCCGGGAACATGGACGAACCACGAACCGCGCCGGCCGAGAAAGCTGCTGCTGCGCCGCGACGAGATCGGCCGGCTGATCGGGAAGACACGCGAGCGGGGCTACACGCTGGTCCCGTTGGCGATGTACTTCTCCGACGGCTACGCCAAGGTGCAGCTCGGTCTGGCTCGTGGCAAGCGGTCCTACGACAAGCGGCAAGCACTGGCGGAGCGGCAAGCCCGCCGGGAGGCAGACCGCGCCGTCGCTCGGTCCCGGCGAGGTGAGTGACCGCTATCGCACGAACCGATGGACGTCGGGCGATCCAACAGTGGCGTCAGGTGGCGCGATCCACGGTCCGGTGCCCTCCGAGATGTCAAGGACGTCGGCCTCGAACCACACGTGCGCACCGTCCAGGACGGCTCGGGCCAGCGTCTCGTCGGCGACGTCGGTGTTGTGCCACAACGCGTCGAACAGTCGCTCCGCCCGTAGCTTCGCCTGCCGGCAGAAGATGTCAGCCAGCTGCCCGGCCCGAACGTTTCCCTCCTGCTGGAGCATCTGCGCCCGCACGCAGCTTGCCGCCATCGCGAACAGCTCGGCGCCGATGTCGACCACCCTGGCGAGGAATCCCTGCCGCCGTTCGAGCCCGCCCTGCCACCGGGCCATGCCGTAGAACGTCTGCCGGGCGAGCCGCCGGGATGCTCGTTCCACATACCGCAGGTGCGGCGCGAGCGGCCCGAACTCGGCGTACGCGTTGGGCAGCTGCCCCTTGCCGGTGACCAGCTCTGGCAGCCAGCGAGCGTAGAAGCCCGTCGCCTGAGCGGCGGCCTTCGCCTTGCCCGTGAGCGGCACTTCCGGGTCGATGACGTCACCGGCCGCCTGCAGGTGCGCATCCACCGCCTCGCGGGCGATCAGCAGGTGCATGATCTCGGTGGATCCCTCGAAGATCCGGTTGATCCGTAGGTCGCGCAGCACCTGCTCGGCTGGGACGGCGCGTTCGCCGCGCGAGCGCAACGACTCCGCGGTTTCGTAGCCACGGCCGCCGCGGATCTGCACCAGCTCGTCGGCGATCAGCCACGACATCTCGCTGCACCACAGCTTGGCGAGCGCCGCCTCGATCCGGATGTCGTGGTCGCCGGCGTCGGCAATGTGCGCCGAGAGGTCCAGAACCGCCTCCTCGGCGAACGTGGTGGCCGCCATGAACGCGAGCTTGTGCGCGACGGCAGCGTGCTGTCCGACCGGCCGGCCCCATTGCACCCTGGCCGCGGTCCACTCCCGAGCGATCTTGACGCACCACTTGGACGCCGCCGTGCAGAGCGCCGGGATGGACAGCCGCCCGGTGTTCAGCGTGCTGAGCGCGATCTTCAAGCCTTGACCCTCGCGCCCCAGCCGGTTCGCCGCCGGTACCCGGACCCGTTCGAAGCGGGTGAGGCCGTTCTCCAAGCCCCTCAGGCCCATGAACGCGTTCCGGCGCTCCACGGTGATTCCGGGGGAGTCGGCTTCCACGACGAACGCGGTGATGCCGCCGGTACCTCCGTCGTGAGCCGGGACCCGAGCCATGACCACGAGCAGCTCAGCAATGACGCCGTTGGTGGTCCACAGCTTCAGCCCGTCGATCTCGTACCCGGTGCCGTCGTCGACGGGCTGGGCGACCGCCGCGAGCCGGGCCGGGTCCGAGCCGACGTCGGGCTCGGTCAACAGGAACGCGGAGATCGCTCCGCTCGCGCAGCGTGGCAGGAATGCTCTCTTCTGCTCCTCGGTGCCGAACATGTGCACCGGCTCCGGGACGCCGATGGACTGGTGCGCGGAGACCAGCGCACCGAGCGACGGATGGACGGCCCCGATGAGCTTGAGCGCGCGGTTGTAGCCCACCTGGCCAAGTCCGCGGCCGCCGTACGTGCGCGGGATCTTCATACCGAAGACGCCGATCCGGGCCAGCGCCTTGAGGTGCTCGTCCGGGATCACGCCTTCCCGCTCGACGACGCTGCCGTCCAGCTCGGTCGCGCAGACGTGACGCAACTCGGTGAGGAACGCGTCGGTGCGTTCCTCGTCCTCCGCGGACAGCCGCGGGTGCGGATGGATCAGGTCAAGGCGGAAGCGGCCCAGGTACAGCTCCTTGCCGAAGGACGGCCGGCGCCATTCGGTCTGCCGGGCTGCTTCGGCGACCTTGCGTGCTTCGCGTTCTGTGACGTGTCGTCTGGCAGGGGTGGTCCCTGCCGGCCCCGCGTTGACGCGCTGCTCGGTGGTCGTCATTGACCCGCCTCCTGGGATCGACGGACGGGTCTATGTTACTCGCCGGTAGCAAAGGTGTGGCAACCCGGTCCCGACACACCTCGGCACGCATGTAGTAACGCTGAGTCAGGCCGCGTCAGCGCCTCGTCGCCGTCACGGCCCGCGCGCGTCCGCGGTCCACCGCGGCCCGGAAGATGGCCGCGGCCGACACCGCGGACAGCTCACCAGGGCGCGGCGCGCCGTCGCCTGGTGCTGCTCCGGCCGGTTGGAGGTCTCCAGCTTCCGCTGGGTCTCGCGCTGTGAGTCGCCGCTGCGGCGGGGCCAGCTCATCGGCCGCGCACGGGACCGGCTGCGGCGCTGGTGGGTGTCGAAGATGCGGCGGGCAAGCAGCGTCCTCCCCACAGCGCACAACCGTTCCGAGGCGTCCAGCACAACCCCGCAGCTGCCGCGCCGCCGGGCCACTGACCGCATCCCGGCCGACCAACTCGGCCCAACCGGAGATCGCCGCCGCGCCCGCGAACATGTGTTCGAACAACTGGGCCACGACTGACAACACCGCGACTCGTCACGCTCG
>JACVRX010000010.1 GCA_014534205.1 Jiangellaceae bacterium | reverse complement strand
GTTCGAGCGGCTCTCCGCCGAGGCGCTGCACCGCAACAACGAGCGGTTTCTGCAACTCGCCGGTGAACGCCTCAAGGGAAGCGAGCAGCACGCCGCCGCCGAGCTGGAACACCGCCGGCAGGCGGTCGAGCAGCTGGTCCGACCGCTTGCCGACCACCTGGGGAAGGTCGAGGCGCAGCTCGCCACCGTCGAGCGGTCCCGGACCGAGGCCTACGCCGAGCTGCGCGAGCAGGTGCGGGCGGTCGGCCAGGCCGCTGGCGAGTTGCGAGCCGAAACCAGCCAGCTCGTCACGGCACTGCGGGCACCGCAGGTACGCGGCCGGTGGGGTGAGATGCAGCTGCGCCGCGTGGTCGAGGCTGCCGGCATGGTGGAGCACTGCCATTTCGAAGAGCAGGCCAGCCTCCGCACCTCCGATGGCATGCTGCGGCCCGACCTGGTGGTGCGGATGGCGGGCGGCAAGAGCGTGGTCATCGACGCCAAGGTGCCGCTGGTCGGCTGGCTGGAAGCCATGGAGGCGCGCGAGGACGACCAGCGCGCCGCCCGCCTCAAGGCGCACGTTCGGCATGTCAAGGCCCACCTCGACGAGCTGGCGTCGAAGCGGTACTGGGAGCACCTCGACCCCACGCCGGAGTTCGTGGTGATGTTCGTCCCGGCGGAAGTGTTCCTCAACGGTGCCCTCGAGCAGGATCCGGCGCTGCTGGAGTACGCGTTCGAGCGGAACGTCGTGATCGCGACGCCGCAGACCCTGGTGGCTCTGCTGCGCACGGTTGCTTACACCTGGCGACAGGAGGCGCTGACGCGAAATGCCCAGGACGTGCTCAGGCTGGGGCGCGAGCTGCACGGCCGGCTGGCCACCCTGGGCGGCAACGTGGGCAAGCTGGGTAACGCGTTGAACTCGGCCGTCCGCCAGTACAACGCCACGGTCGGATCGCTGGAGGGTCGCGTGCTGGTGACCGCGCGGCGGTTCGCCGACCTGAAAGTGGCCGACGACGCCCTCGCGACCCCGGCTCAGGTGGAGCTGGCGGCCCGCCAGGTGCAGGCGCCAGAGCTGGTCGCCTCGGCGGACGACCTGCTCGTCGCCATCGACGAGATGGATACCGACGTGCGCTACGGCGTGGAGGGCGCGTCAGAAGAACCGCGCGAGGCAACTGCGGGCTGAGGTGCCCCGTCCGGCCTGAGCGCTTGGCGCAGCTCCCGGGGCAGCGAGAAGATCAGCGACTCCTCGGTGGTGCGGTGCTCCTGCACATGCGGAAAGCCGTGCTCGGCGAGCCAGCGGATGACCCCCCGCACCAAATCCTCGGGCACGGAGGCGCCGCTGGTCAGTCCGACCGTCGCCGCGCCGTCCAGCCAGTGATGGTCGATCTCAGTGGCGTTGTCTACCCGGTACGCGGCGCCGGCGCCCGCCTCCAGCGCCACCTCGACAAGCCGGACGGAGTTCGACGAGTTCGCCGATCCGACCACGAGAACGACGTCGGACGCCGCGGCGATCTCCTTGACGGCAACCTGCCGGTTCTGCGTCGCATAGCAGATGTCGTCGCTCGGCGGGCTCGACAGCGCCGGAAAACGCTCGCGTAGCGCCTCGACCGTCAGATATGCCTCGTCCACCGACAGCGTCGTCTGCGACAGCCACACCACCCGGTCCGGGTCGCGCACCTGCACGGTGGATACGTCCGCCGGGCCCTGGACCAGCTGGATGTGTTCAGGCGCCTCCCCGGATGTGCCCTCGACCTCCTCGTGGCCGGCGTGGCCGATCAGCACGATGTCCAGGTCCTCCTTGGCGAACCGCCGGGCTTCGTTGTGGACCTTGGTCACCAGCGGGCACGTGGCGTCGACCACGCGCAGCGCCCGCGTGGCCGCCTCGGCGTGCACGGCCGGCGCCACGCCGTGCGCCGAGAAGACCACCAGCGCGCCTTCGGGCACGTCGGACAGCTCGTCGACGAAGACTGCGCCGCGCTGCTCCAGGCTCTCGACCACGTGCCGGTTGTGCACGATCTGCTTGCGCACATAGACCGGGGCGCCGTAGAGGTCGAGGGCCTTCTCCACCGTCACGACCGCGCGATCGACACCCGCGCAGTATCCGCGCGGAGCGGCCAGCAGTACCCGACCTTCGACAGCCACGGCGACCATGCTAGGTACCGTGCCCGACGTGGCGCTGCAGACGTCGGCCGAGAACCCGGCACCGGTTCGTACCGTGTCGCTCCTCATCGGCACCTGGGTGGACCGGCTGGGCGCGATCTGGGTCGAAGGCCAGGTGGCTCAGCTGACCCGCCGTCCCGGCACGCAGACCGTCTTCCTCACCTTGCGCGACCCGGCCGCCGACCTGTCGCTGCAGGTAACGTGCCCGCGACTGCTGTTCGACGAGGTAGAGCCGGCCGTGACGGAGGGAGCACGGGTCGTCGTGCACGCCAAACCGGCGTGGTACTTCACCCGGGGAACCCTCTCCCTCGCGGCGGACGAGATCCGCCAGGTCGGGTTGGGCCAGCTGCTGGCGCGCATCGAGCGGCTGCGGCGCATCCTGGAGACGGAAGGCCTGTTCGCTGCGGAGCGCAAGCGGCCGCTGCCGTTCCTCCCCCGGGTCGTCGGCCTCATCTGTGGGCGCAGCTCGGCTGCCGAGCACGACGTCCTGGAGAACGCTCGACGGCGCTGGCCCGGGGTCCGGTTTCGGGTGCTGGAGGTGGCGGTACAGGGACCATCCGCGGTGCTGCAGGTTGTCGACGCCTTGCGCACGCTGGACCGGGACGCCGAGGTGGACGTGATCGTCATCGCCCGCGGCGGCGGCTCGGTAGAGGACCTGCTGCCGTTCTCGGACGAGACGCTGGTCCGCGCCGTGGCGGCGGCGCGCACGCCTGTGGTCAGCGCCATCGGGCACGAGAGTGACGTGCCGCTGGTGGACCTGGTGGCCGACGTGCGCGCCTCGACGCCAACCGACGCCGCGAAGCGCATCGTGCCCGACCTTGCGGAGGAGGCCGACCGGGTCCGCCGTCTGCGCGACCGGCTGCGCGCGGTCGTAACGCACCGGCTCGATCGCGAGCGCGCCACGATCACCGCGCTGCGGTCCCGGCCGGTGTTCGCGGACCCGCACGCAGGATTGCGGGTCCGCGCTACGCATGTCGCGGACCTGCGGGCGAGAGCGCGCCGCTGCGTCGGCCACGCGCTGGACCGAGCGGCCGTGGACGTCGCGCACGCGCGCGCCCGCGTTCGTGCGCTGTCGCCAGCGGCGACACTCGCCCGGGGATACGCCGTGGTACAACGCGGCGACGGCGCCGTCGTCCGGCGCGCGGCAGACGTCACCCGGGGCGAGCGGCTGCGCGTCCGGCTTGCTCGAGGGCAGCTCTGGGTCAGTGTCGAAGCCGCCGATCCCGCAGCGGAGTAAGCGAGCTCAGTCGCCCGGCCAGCTGCCGGTCAACTTGCGGAACGCCTCGGCTCCGCCGCGGCTCACCACTGCCCGGATGCCCGCGAAGATCGCGCCTTGCAGCACCGCCGCCACGATGACCTCACGCCACGGGTACTCCTGCTGCAGCGCCTTGGGGGGCTCGTCCTCACTCGACAGCCGCTTCCACACCTGGCGAAACACGACGCTCGCCAAGGCGCCAGCCACCATGCCGGTTACCAGCCCGACCGGCTTGTACATCACCTTCGCGGCGGTGCTCATCGCCGGACCCGGCGGAAGACCAGTGCAGCAATGAGCACCACCGCCGCTGCGGCGCCACCGATGACGGCCGCCGGTTGCCTGCGATAGGCAGCTTGTGCCTGATCTCGGGCCTGCGCGACCCGGGCTCTGGCCTGCCTCTTGACGTCCAGCTTGCGGCCCAGCGCGTCCAGCGTCCGGCCCATGTCCTCGCGGGTCTCCCGGATCTCCTCGCGCAGTGCTTCCGCGTCGGAGCCGGTTGCCACCTGCGGCGCGCCGCCGTGCGGGTTCTGGTCGTTCATCCGCTGCCATGCTCCTTCACGACTGGCTCCTTCACGACTGCGATGTCCTGCTTGACGCTGCTCACGGCTTCCTGGGGCACCGGCGGGAGCGCCTCCTGCACCTTCCGCTTGCCCATCAGGCCGAGGACGCCTCCAGCTGCCAGTAGCACGGCGCCGACGATCAGCGCGGCGAGCCACGGCTCCAGCGCCAACGAGAGCGCCAGGGTGGCCGCGGCGATCAGCGCCCCGACGCCGTAGAACACCAGCGTGCCGGCGCCGCCGAACAAGCCGGCGCCGATGCCGGCTCGCTTGCCCTTCGCCTGCACCTCCGCCTGCGCCAGCCGGAGCTCGTCGCGCACGAGCGTGGTGAGCTGGTCACCGAGCCGCCGAACCAGGTCCGAGAGGCTGGCGTCTTCCAGGGGGCCGCTCGCCCGCGGAGTATCAGTCAAAGCCGCCTCCCTACGGTGCCTGCGTGACGATCAGCGTGGACCTACCCAGTCCGCGCGGCTGTTACTCGGGCGCACCGTCAGCGAACCACGGCCCTCGACGGCCATCGCTAGGGTGATCGGCCATGACGGCGAGCGTCGGTGACTCCGGGCCAGAGCTCAGCTACGAGCAGGCCAGAGACGAGCTGTCGCGCATCGTCGCGCAGCTGGAGGCCGGTGGGATCACGCTGGAGGAGTCGCTCGCGCTGTGGGAGCGAGGCGAGCGGCTGGCGAAAATCTGCGACGAGTTCCTTACCGCCGCGCGCGCTCGGCTGGATGCCGCCAACGGGGCAACGACCAGCGGCGAGCAACCGCCTCATGCCGGGTAGACGCGTATTTCGGTGGCCTTGACCGAGGCCCACACCGGCACACCCGGACGCAGTGAGAGTTCCGTGACCGCCAGCGGCGTGACGTCGGCGCGCACCGGCACTGTCCCGTCCACCGTCACCCGCACCAGATCGCCGTGCCGTTCCACATCAGCGATCCGTCCGGGCCAGGCGTTGCGCGCCGAGCTCTCCGGCCGGCGCAACGACAACGTCACCGCCGACGGTGGGAACGCGACGTGCACCGGACCCGACGCGTCGTGCGCAAGCGCGACGGATGCGTCGGCGGCGACCGTCGCCGTGCGGCCGGCCGCGAGGCCGCGGATCAGGTTCAGCCCGACCAACCGGGCAACGTAGTCGGTGCGCGGGTGCCGGGCCAGCTCGGCCGGGCGTCCCTGCTGCACCACTCGTCCGTGTTCCAGCACGACGATCTGGTGGGCAATAACGAGTGCCTCCAGCGGGTCGTGTGTGACGAGCACGGTGTAGCCGCCGTACTCGCCGAGGTGCCGGCGCAGATCGGCGCGTACGGCGGGTCGCGCACCGGCGTCCAGCGCTGCCAGCGGCTCGTCCAGCAGGAGCAGCCTCGGCTGCGCGGCCAGCGCCCGGGCCAGTGCGACCCGCTGCGCCTGGCCACCGGACAGCTGACCAGGCCGGCGGCCGGCCAGCTGCCTCACGCCCATGCGCGCCAGCCACCCGGCCGCCGCCGCCCGAGCCGCGGCGCGTCGAACACCGCGGGCGCGCAGCCCGAACGCGACGTTCTCCAATGCCGACAGGTGCGGGAACAGCAGGTAGTCCTGGACCACCAAGCCCACATGCCGGTGCTGCGGCGGCTGGTGGACCCCCGCCGCGGGGTCGGCGATCACCTCGCCGTCGCGGGTGATACGGCCGGCGTCGAGGCGTAGCAGCCCGGCGAGCAGGGCCAGCACGGTGGACTTGCCGGCCCCGTTGGGCCCGAGCATCACCAGGATCTCGCCGGGGACGGCAGAGAGCGCCACGTCGAGAGAAAACCCGTCCCGGTGCAAGCACAGGTGCGCGCTGAGGGTCACCGGAGTCCCAGCCAACGGTCTCGTAGCGCGGCCAGCACGCCGACCGCCACGACGATCATGAGCACGCTGAGCACCACGGCGGTGCGCGGATCGCCGCCGGTGATTGCCGCGTAGGCCTCGAGAGAAAGCGTCCGGGTGGTGCCCGGGAAGCTCCCGGCGAACGTGACGGTGGCGCCGAACTCACCCAGCGCCCGCGCCCAGCACAACACCGCACCGGCGACCACACCTGGAACGATGGCTGGCAACGTCACCCGGCGAAACGTCGTCCATCCCGATGCGCCCAGCGTTGCCGCGATGTCCTCATGCCGCCGATCGACCGCACGCAGCGTCCCTTCGATGCTCACCACGACGAACGGCATCGAGACGAACGTCTGCGCCAGCACCACGGCGGCTGTCGTGAACGGCAGCGTGACGCCGAACGCCTCGTCCAGCCAGCGGCCCACCAGCCCGTTGCGGCCGAAGGCGACCAGTAGTGCGATGCCGCCGACGACCGGAGGCAGCACCAGCGGCACGGTCACCAACCCACGTAGCAGCGCCCGGCCAGGCAGTGTCGTGCGGGCCAGCAGCCAGCCGATCGAGCCACCGCACAGCAGGCTGACCGCGGTGGTGAGGGTTGCCGTGAGCAGCGACAACCGCAGCGTAGGGAGCATCGACTCGGCGGAGAGGATCTGGGGCAGCTGGATCCACGGCAGTCGGGCCACCAGGCCCGCGACCGGCGCGAGCAGCAAGATCAGGCCGGTGACCGCCGGTGCCACCAGCAGCGGGTGCGGCCGAGCGCCGGGCGTCGTCACGGCGGCAGGAAGCCCGTGTCACTCAGTACCCGCTGGCCGGGGTGGCCGGTGATCGCCTCGAACACCACTTGCGCAGCTGCCGGATTCGGGGCGTTCGAGAGCACGACCGCCGGGTAGTCGTTCACGACCTGGTCCGCTACTGGCACGTCGATCATTTCCACGGCGCCAGCCGCGGCGGCGGCATCCGTCCGGTACACCAAAGCCGCGTCGACCTCACCCAGCTCCACCAGCGACAGGACGTCCTTCGCGTCGGTGCCGAGCGTGTCCGGCTGTGCCGTGACGCCGGCCGCGTGGAGCAACCGCTCGGCCGCGGCACCACACGGCACCGCCGGTTGACACAAGGCGACGAGCAGGTCCTCGCGCGCTAGGTCGTCCAGGCCAGCGACCTTCCCGGGGTTGCCGCCCGGTACGACCAACGCGAGCGCGTTGCGCGCAAACACGACCGGGTCGGCGGCTGCCGCCCCGGCGTCCACGGCACGCTGCATCGTGCGGACGTCTGCCGTCGCGAGTACGTCGGCCTCGGCCCCAGCGAGGACCTGCTCCACCAGCGCGGAGCTCGGCCCGAACGAGAAGACGACATCCAGATCCGGATACCGCTCCGCCATCGAGTCGCGGAGCTGTTCGAACGGCCCGGTGAGCGACGCGGCCGCGAGGACGGTGACCGTGCCGCCCGGTGCAGCCTTGGTCGAGGCGGGCGGCGCGACTTGAGTCGAGCGCCCGCACCCGGTGAGCACCGCGGCGACGGCCAGCAGCGCAACGCCGCGCCTCACGGGCGTTGCGGCACGTCGACCACCACGGCGGTGGCCTTGACCGAGGCGATGGCGGCCACGCCGACCTCCAGGCCGAGCTCGTCGGCGGCCTCCCGGCTCATCAGCGAGACCACCCGGTGCGGGCCGGCCTGGATCTCCACCTGTGCCATCACGCCGTCGCGGCGAACGTCGGTGACGACGCCAGGGAAATGGTTGCGAGCAGACTCCCGCGGAAGCGGCAACGCCGACTCGACGGGGACGATCTCGCGAGCCACCCGGGCCAGCTCCACCCCGTCGATGACGAACCGCCCCGCGTCGTCCAGGCTGAACCCGACCCGGCCGGCGTCGGCCCAGCGGCGTAACGAGTCGTCGCTCACCGCCAGGATTCGGGCGGCCTCGGAAATGCGATAGTGCGGCATTTCAGCGAGGATAGCGCCGCACCTGCGGCACTATACGCGTGGTTCCCCCGCTCAGGCAGCAGGACGCCCCGCGCTGACGACTCTCGTTTCCCCGGCCGTTTGCAAGCTGATAGCGGCAATCTCGGTATTGAAGCGCGTCCCGGTGACCACGTGGCTGCGCCGGATCTACCTGCCGAAGAGCGCGCGCCGCTGGCGCGGCGGCCGGACGACGACCGAACCGAGGACGACGAAGCCGCGGATCCAGTAGACCGGCCCACCCTGGGTCGTCGGCCCGGTCAGCTGCTTGGTCTCGCCGAGGACCGACGCGGCCAGGTCCATGCGGACGTCGATGCCGTCGGGAACGATCAACGTGACGGTGCCGAGCAAAGCGGCCACGTGCACCGCGACCTCCCGGTGCCGCACGATCGCCTCGGTGAAGTCGAGGACCACCTCCCCGACCAGGCACGTGACGTCCAGCCGGGACGGCACCTCCCAGCGGCCGCTGCGCCGCTCGTCGCCCAACACGGTGGTGATCCGCTCCGATCGCGACGCCGGCAGGCCGGCCGCCGTCGACCGCCGCCACGCAGGCATGTAACCGGCGACCTGTGGAACCGGATACGGACCTTCGGGCAAGTCCTCGGTGATCGGCTCGAGATCACCGTAGGTGCGGGCGGCGAACGTAGCGGCGAGCCGTTCCTCGAGCTCGGACAGCGTCAGCCGTCCCTCGCCGGCCGCCTGGCGCAATGCCTCCGCCACCCGGTCGCGGTCCACGTCCGAGCACCGCAGATCGCGAGGGCTGGTGACGCCGCGGTCGTCGTTCCACGCCGCTCTCTCCACGCCGATCGACCCTAACCTGCGACAGCGAACCCTCGTCCGTAGCGCCCCGGAATGACCACGTACACCACCCCTGCCGGTACATCACGAGGCGGGCAGGCCTGGTGATGTACCCGCAGGCCTGGTGATGGCTCTCGACCGGTGGTAGGTACGCCAACCGGTCGGTCGCGACGACAAACCGCAAGGCCGCGGGATGATGTCCGCCATGACTGAGTTCCGCATCGAGCGCGACACCATGGGCGAGGTCCGGGTCCCGGCCGCGGCGAAGTACCGGGCCCAGACGCAACGCGCGGTGGAGAACTTCCCGATCAGCGGCACGCCGCTGGAGGCCGCGCAGATCGCTGCCCTGGCGAAGATCAAGGCGGCAGCGGCGGCCGCCAACGCCGAACTCGGTGTGATCGACGAGGACGTCGCCAAGGCGATCAACGCCGCGGCGGACGAGGTCGCCGACGGGCGTTGGAACACGGAGTTCCCGATCGACGTGTTCCAGACCGGGTCGGGCACGAGCAGCAACATGAACATGAACGAGGTGCTTGCGACGCTGGCGGGCGAACGGCTGGGCCGGCCGATCCACCCCAACGACCACGTCAACGCCAGTCAGTCCAGCAACGACGTCTTCCCGTCGAGCATCCACCTCGCGGCGACCGAGGCGGTGGTTCGCGACCTCATCCCCGCCCTCCAGCACCTGGAGGAGACCCTGCGCCGCAAGGCCGACGCGTTCGCGACGGTGGTGAAGTCGGGCCGGACACACCTGATGGACGCCACGCCGGTCACTCTGGGGCAGGAGTTCGGGGGCTACGCCGCTCAGGTGCGTTACGGCGTCGAGCGGCTCGGGGCGTCGCTTTCCCGGCTGGCCGAGCTGCCGCTCGGGGGCACCGCGGTCGGCACCGGCATCAACACCCCGCCTGGCTTCGCCGCCAAGGTGATCGAACGGCTGGCCGCGGCGACCGGGCTCCCGCTGACCGAGGCGCGCGACCACTTCGAGGCGCAGGGCGCCCGGGACGGGCTGGTCGAGACCTCAGGACAGCTGCGCACCATCGCGGTCGGCCTGTACAAGATCGTGAACGACCTGCGCTGGATGGGTTCCGGCCCCCGGGCTGGCCTCGCCGAGATCCGGCTGCCCGATCTGCAACCGGGATCCTCCATCATGCCCGGCAAGGTGAACCCGGTCGTGCCCGAAGCGGTCGCCATGGTGTGCGCTCAGATCGTCGGCAACGACGCGGCCGTCGCTTGGGGCGGCGCGTCGGGGTCGTTCGAGCTGAACGTCATGTTGCCGATGCTCGGGCGCAACCTGCTGGAGTCGATCCGGCTGCTCGCCAACGCCTCGCGGCTGCTCGCGGACCGGTGCGTGGCCGGGATCGAGGCCGACGCCGAACGTTGCCGGGAGTACGCCGAGGGCTCGCCGTCGATCGTGACGCCGCTCAACCGGTACATCGGCTACGAGAACGCGGCGGCCGTGGCCAAGCAGGCGCTGGCCGAACGCAAGCCGATCCACGACGTGGTGATCGAGTCGGGCTACGTCGACCGCGGCGACCTCACCCTCGAGCAGTTGGACCAAGCGCTGGACGTGCTGCGCATGACCCGTCCCTGACCTCCGGTCGACCGGCACTTCCACCTATGCGAAAGGCCCCCAGTGCGACGGTTTCAGGGCAGCTGTTCGAGCATCTCGGTGACCAGGGCCGCGATGGGAGAACGCTCCGAGCGCGTCAACGTCACGTGCGCGAACAGCGGATGGCCTTTGAGCTTCTCGACGACCGCTACCACACCGTCGTGTCGCCCGACCCGCAGGTTGTCGCGCTGCCCGACATCGTGGGTGAGCACCACACGGGAGCCAGTGCCCATGCGCGAGAGCACCGTCAGCAGCACGTTGCGCTCCAGCGACTGGGCCTCGTCGACGACGACGAACGCGTCGTGCAGGGAACGGCCGCGGATGTGGGTGAGCGGGAGGACCTCCAGCATGCCGCGCGACACGACCTCGTCGACGACGTCCTGCGTGGTCAGCGCGCCGAGGGTGTCGAAGACCGCCTGCGCCCAGGGGTTCATCTTCTCGGCCTCGCTGCCGGGCAGGTAGCCGAGCTCCTGCCCGCCGACTGCGTAGAGCGGCCGGAATACTACGACCTTCTTGTACTGACGGCGCTCCAACACGGCCTCCAAGCCGGCGCACAGCGCGAGCGCGGACTTGCCCGTGCCGGCGCGCCCACCGAGCGAGACGATGCCGATCTCCTCGTCGAGCAGCAGGTCCAGCGCGATGCGTTGCTCGGCGGACCGGCCGCGCAGGCCGAAGGCTTCCCGATCACCGCGCACCAAGCGCACGGTCTTGTCTGGGGTGACGCGACCGAGACCGCTGCCGCGTGCGCTGTGCAGCACCAGACCGGTATGACAGGGCAGCTCGCGGGCTGCTTCGAGGTCGGCCACGGCCGCGTGGTAGAGCGCGTCGATGTCCGACGCCGCGACGTCGATCTCCACCATGCCGGTCCAGCCGGATTCCACCACCGCCTCGGCGCGGTACTCCTCCGCGTGCAAGCCGACAGCAGATGCCTTGACCCGCATCGGCAGATCCTTGGAGACCAGCGTCACCGACCGGCCGTCGGCGGCCAGGTTACGGGCGATGGCGAGGATCCGTGAGTCGTTGTCCCCTAACCGGAACCCGGCCGGCAGCACCTCAGGGTCGGTGTGGTTCAGCTCGACGCGCACCGTGCCGCCGTCGATGCCGACCGGGATGTCCGCGTCGAGCCGCCCATGTTCGAGCCGTAGCTCGTCCAGCAGACGCAGCGCGGCCCGCGCGAAGTATCCCAGTTCCGGGTGGTGCCGCTTACCTTCCAGCTCGGTGATCACGACGACCGGGAGCACGACGTCGTGCTCGGCGAAGCGGTGGATCGCGTACGGGTCGGCTAGCAGGACGCTGGTGTCGAGGACGTACGTGCGGCGGTGCGGGTTTGAGCCGTCGGCTCCGGAGTGGTCTGCTGGTCGTGTCGATGCGGCCACGTCGGACTCCCTGCCCGGGCTCGCACCCAGGCCCGGATTTCTCTCGCGCGGATGGCCGGGACCTGGCCCGCGGGCCGGGTGCCGGCCCTTCCGTCGTGTCGAGGTCGCAGCACGCGGACAGGCCTCCCGGGTAGCCGGCGGACCTACCAGCCACCGGCTATCACGGTACGTGAGGCGGTGGCTGTCGGAAAGGAACACGCCCGATTGCCCTGCCGAGTGATCGTGTACCTGTTACCGGTTTCGGCATCCTGATCATCGGTGGCGGGGCTCAGCGGCCGAAGCGACGTTCCCGCTCACCGTAGTCGCGCAGCGCGCGCAGGAAGTCGATCCGGCGGAAATCCGGCCACAGGGCCTCGCAGAAGTAGAACTCCGAGTGCGCGCTCTGCCAGAGCAGAAACCCCGACAGGCGCTGCTCGCCGCTGGTCCTGATCACCAGGTCCGGGTCCGGCTGTCCTCTTGTATACAGGTGCCCGGCGATGTGCTCGACGTCGAGAACCTCGGCCAGTTCCTCGATCGGCGTGCCGCGGCTGGCGTGTTCGTGCAGCAGCGCGCGCACGGCGTCGGCGATCTCGCGGCGACCGCCGTACCCGACGGCGACGTTCACGTGCATTCCGCGGACGTCCCGGGTGGCGTCCGCAGCTTCCTTCAGCACGGCCGCGGTGCTCGCGGGAAGCAGGTCCAGCGCTCCCACCGGGTGTACCCGCCACCGCCCGTCCGCAGCGAGCCCGCGCACCAGCCCTTCGATGATGCCCAGCAGCGGTGTCAGCTCGCTGGCCGGCCGGTGCAAGTTGTCCGTGGACAGCAGGAACAGCGTGACCACCTTGACGTCGGTGTCCCGGCACCACCCGAGGAACTCGGTCACCTTGTCTGCACCGGCTTGCCAGCCGGACGACTGCGGCTCGCCGACGGACCTGGCCCAGCGCCGGTTGCCGTCCAGCATGACCGCGACGTGCCGCGGGATCCGGGCCGGATCGAGATGGCGCTCGATGCGCCGTCCGTACGCGCCGTAGACGAGGTCGCGCAGGCCCATCGGTTTCCGAACCCTTCCCACCGGCGGGCCCCGGCTCGCCCGCCCCCCGAACGCTACTCCCCGCCGGGGATGAGCTCATTCCGCGCTGAGCGGCCTAGTGTCGGGCCGGCAGCCCGCATCTCCTGGACCTTCGCCATCGCCTCGCGAAGCCGGGCCAGCCACGCTTCGGTGTTCTGTCCGGTGAGTTTCACGCACCACGCCAGCGCCTCGGCACGAGAACGAGCGACGCCGGCGTCGACCAGCGTGTCGAGTACCTGCCGTTCCGGCTGGCGCAGCCTGGTCATGACCGGCATGGAAAGCGTCGTGAACAGCTGCCGCCGGCCAGCGCACTCGACCCCCCAGGAAACCTTGCGGCGAGCGCGGTGCTCCAGCTCGCGGGCGATCTGGATCCGAAGATCTCGGGTCTGCTCGCGGAACTCCTTGATCCGGCCGGTCACGGCGGCCGACCCTTCGGCACCCGCCAGCTCGGTGGTGCCCTCCGGCGCCGGGATGCGCCCGACGATGGTGATCTCGTCCCTGTCGACGGTGACGTCCACCGGTCCGTCGAACCAGCTCGGCGGAAGTCGCTCGGCCAGCCAGGACCGGACGCGGTCACCACGTTCGTCCTCGCCACCACCCACGTAACGGAGATTACGGAGTTACATCCACCAGGCCTAGGCCCCCGGCGCCCGGAGCTGGACGGCGAGCTCGGCGGGGTCGGTGGTCGGAGCAGTACAGACGAAGTGCCGGCACACGTATGCCGCCGGCCGCCCGGCGACGAGTGGCCGACCGGCGAGTAAGGGCACCGCACGCGCCATGGTGTCGGCGGGGTCGCCGGTGATGACCGCCGCGCCGGGCGCCGGGCTGAGCAGCGCAGCCCGCCGCAACGCCCGGGTCGCCGGTTCGGCCGCGGCACCGACGATCGCCACCTCGGCCGGGCCGGCGGCCAGTGCCTCCGCGGTAGCGAGGCCCCAGCCGGCGAAGCGCGGCGCCTCTCCGCCCAGCCCGTCGTAGAGCGCCAGCGCTCGGGTGGCCGCCTCCCGATGCCGGTCCGACCCCGTGAACGCGGCGAAGGTGAGCAAGGCGCCGGCGGCTGCGGACAGCCCGGACGGCGTCGCGGTGTCCGTCGGGTCGAGCGGACGCCGGACGAGCCGCCGGTCGGTCGAGTCGTCGGCGGTGTCGTAGAAGCCGCCGGCGGGGTGGGCGTACCGGGTGAGCACCACGTCGAGCAGCTGTTCGGCAAACGACAACCAGACCGGGTCGTCGGTCGCCGTCACCAGGGCGAGCAGACCCTCAGCCAGGTCGCCGTAGTCCTCCAACACGGCTGGGTGGGTGCCCGCACGTCCATCCCTGGAGACGCGGGCCAGCCGGCCGTGGTCGTCCAGATGTACGCGGACCAGCAAGTCGGCACACTCGACGGCCGCGTCGACCCAATCCGGACGCTCCAGCACTGCGCCGCCGTCGGCGAGTGCTGCAATCGCCAGTCCGTTCCACGCCGTCACCACCTTGTCGTCGCGCTCCGGCTGCGGCCTGGCCCGGCGTGCTTCGAGCAGCCGGGCTCGTACTCGTGCCCACCGGCCGCCGTCGGCGGGCTCGTGCCGTAGCTGCAATGTCGACGCGCCGTGCTCGAACGTGCCGGAAGTCGTGACGCCGAGCAGCTCCGCGGCCCAGCTGCCGTCCTCAGCGCCCAGGACGTCGCGCAGCTGCGCCGGCGTCCACACGTAGGTCGCTCCCTCGACCGAACGGCCCTCGACCTGGGTGTCCGCGTCGAGGGCGCTCGCGAACCCGCCTTCGCGCGTGCGCAGGTCGCGCAGCAGGAACTCGGCGGTCTCCGTAGCGACCCGCCGCGCCAACGCCGATCCCGTGGACCGCCACCAGTGCGCGTATACCCGCAGCAGCAGGGCGTTGTCGTAGAGCATCTTCTCGAAGTGCGGCACCACCCACTCCCGGTCGACGCTGTACCGGGCAAAGCCCCCGCCGAGCTGGTCGTACATGCCGCCGCGGGCCATCCGGTCGGCGGTTGCCACGCCCATGCGCAGCGCGTCGTCGTCGGCGGTCCGGGCGTGATGGCGGAGCAGGAACTCCAGCACCATGGACGGCGGGAACTTCGGCGCGCTGCCGAAGCCGGCGTGCTCGGCGTCGAACTCCTGCACCAGCCGGCGGACCGCGCGGTCCAGCCGGTCGGAGTTCGGCGGTTGCCGGCCGGCGAGCAGCCGCTCAGCACTCAGCCGGCCGGCGATGTGCGCCGCGGCACCCTCGACCTCGCCGCGGCGGTCGGCCCACGCCGAAGCCACGGCTTCCAAGACCTGCCGGAACGACGGCATGCCGTGCTGGGGGCGCGGCGGGAAGTACGTACCCGCGTAGAACGGCCGGCCTTCCGGGGTGAGGAACGCGGTCATCGGCCATCCGCCCTGCCCGGTGAGTGCCTGGACGGCTTCCATGTACACCGCGTCGACGTCGGGACGCTCCTCCCGGTCGACCTTGACCGGGACGAAGTGGCCGTTGACGAACTCCGCGATCGCGGCGTCCTCGAAAGACTCGTGCGCCATCACATGGCACCAGTGGCACGCCGCGTATCCCACGCTCAGCAGCACCGGCACGTCGCGGCGCGCAGCCGCCGCGAACGCCTCGTCGCCCCACTCCCACCAGTCGACCGGGTTGTCCTGGTGCTGCAGTAGGTAGGGGCTCGCCGACCGGGCCAGGCGGTTGGGCATCGGTCAGCGGCTGTCGTCGTCCATCGCGCTGCGCCCCCGCATGCGCTCCGCGTCGGACTTCCCCTCCGGATCGAAGTCGATCCGCCGCAGCTGCTTGCGCAGGCTCAGATACAGCAGGGCGACGGCGGCCAGCAGGCTGATGAACACCAGGAACCCGAGCAAACCCTGCGCAACCCAGGAACTGTCCACCGACGTGGATGCCGGCAGCACGGTGAGCGCAGTACTCATGGCAGGACCTCCACAGACATCGTCGCACGCGCGGCGTAGGTCGCGCAGGTCAGCGCAGGCCGGCGAACAGGTCGTCCTCGGGCAGCTGGCTGTCGACCAGCGAGCGCGCCAGCTCGTAGTCCTCGGTGGGCCACGCCTGCTGCCGCACGTCGAGAGGCACGGCGAACCACGAACCGTCGGGGTCGATCTGGGTGGCGTGCGCCAGCAGTGCCTTGTCGCGGACCGCGAAAAACTCCGCACACGGCACCCGGGTGGTGACCCGCCGGTCGTACTCCGGGTCGGGCTCCCACTCCGCCAGCCGCTCGGCGTACGGGGACTGCAGTCCACGTCGCACCATCTCGTCGTGCAGCGCCTCGGTGTGCTGGCGGTGGAACGCGTGGTGGTAGTAGAGCTTCGCGGGCCGCCACGGCGCACCAGCCGCGGGATATTCACGCGGGTCGCCGGCCGCGTCGAAGGCGGCGACGGTGACCCGGTGGCACATGACGTGGTCGGGGTGGGGGTACCCGCCGGTCTCGTCGTACGTCGTGACCACGTGCGGGCGGAACCGGCGCATCACCGCGACGAGTGGCGCGGCCGCCTGGGCTACTGGCTGCAGCGCGAAGCACCCGTACGGCAACGGCGGCGGCGGATCGCCCTCCGGCAGTCCGGAGTCATGGAAGCCGAGCCACTCGTGTCGGACGCCGAGGATCTGCCGGGCGGTGTCCATCTCCTGGCGGCGGATCTCGGCCAGGTTCGCCAGCACGTCCGGGCGGTCCATGTTCGGGTTCAGGATGGAGCCCCGCTCGCCACCGGTGCAGGTCACGACCAGGACGTCGACGCCCTCGCTCACGTACCGGGCGGTGGTGGCGGCTCCCTTGCTGGACTCGTCGTCGGGGTGGGCGTGCACGTGCATGAGCCGGAGCTGGTCTGGCACCAGTCTGTCTCCCGTGACCCGTCGCACCCGTCGAACGGGCACAGGGTAACGACAGCGTCGCCAGCGCCTCGGTTGCCTGCCCGGCCGGCGAGTGGGTGCATCGCTCCGACGGGCGGGCGGCGGAATCCCTCTCCTGCGCGCCGGAATAGGGCTTCCACCAGAGGTGCGGTTGCTACCCTGGAACCCTCGACATCGACCATCCCATCCGGGCGATGGTCCGGTGGCCGCCCTTTGGTGGGCCGGCGCGTCATTCATCACGAGCAAGGAGCACCTGCCATGACCGCTACCAGTGGCGACGACGTTGCCTGGTTGACCCAGGAGGCTTATGACCGGCTTCGCGCGGAGCTGGAGTACCTGATGGGTCCGGGCCGTGCGGAGATCGCCAAGCGGATCGAGGCCTCGCGCTCCGAGGGCGATCTTGCCGAGAACGGCGGCTACCACGCCGCGAAGGAAGAGCAGGGCAAGCAGGAAGCGCGGATCCGCCAACTCCAGCATCTGCTGCAGCGGGCGAAGGTCGGCGAGACGCCGCCGGACAGTGGCGTCGTCGAACCGGGCATGATCGTCGAGGTGCGCTTCGCCGGGGACGACCAGAGCGAGCGTTTCCTGTTGGGGTCCCGTGAGCTGCTCGCGCTCGACGACACCGTCGACGTCGAGGTCTACTCGCCGCAGTCACCGCTCGGCGCAGCGATCAATGGCAAGCGCGCCGGCGAGTCCGCGTCCTACGTCACCCCGAATGGCCGCGCCGTGCAGGTCGAGATCGTCGACACCCGGCCGTATCCCGGCTGACCTCGGCTACTTCCGCGTCGTCGCCTTGTACTTGTTCACGGCGAGCGGCGCGAACACCGCGATGATCAGCACGGACCACAGCAGCGACGCGAGCACCGAGTGCTGCATCGGCCACGCCTCCGATCGAACGATGCTGCCGTTGCCGAACAGCTGGCGGCAGGCCTCGACGATCGCGCTGATCGGGTTCCACTCGGCCACCGTCTGCAGCCATGCCGGCATGGTCTGCGGCGGCACGAACGCGTTGGACAAAAACACCACCGGGAACAGCCAGATGAGCCCTGCCGACGCCGCGACCTGCGGATTACCGACGGACAGGCCGATGAACGCACCTACCCACAGCATCGCGAACGCGAACAGCAGCAGCAGCCCGACCGCGGCAAGGAAGTCCAGCACGCCGTTGTGGACGCGCCAGCCGACGATGAGCCCGCAGAGCATCATGATGATGAGCACGACGAACTGGTTGACCAGGTCGGCCACCACCCGGCCCCCAATGACGCCTGAGCGGGCCATGGGCAGTGAGCGGAACCGGTCGATCAGGCCCTTCTGCATGTCGTCCGCGAGCCCAACGCTCGCCGGAGCGCAGGCGAACGCCATGGTCTGCGCGAAGATCCCGGCCATCAGGAACTCGCGGTATTCGACGCCCGGTACCCGGATCGCCCCGCCGAACACATAGGCGAACAGCAGCACGAACATGATCGGCTGGATGAACATGTAGACCAGCGTGTCCGGCACCCGCAGACCACCGCGGACGTTTCGCCAGGCGACGATCATGGTGTCGCGGTACGACTGGCCGAGGCCAGTGCGACGGGCAGCGACCGCACGCCCGGCCGAGCGCTCGAGAGTGGTCATCGGGACCGTCCGCTGGCCATCTGAGGCTCCGCAGCGTTGCCGGACCGCTCCTCTGCTCGGTGACCGGTCAGCTGCAGGAACACGTCGTCCAGCGTTGGCCGGCGCAGCGCGATGTCGTCGATCGCGATGTTCGCCTCGTCCAGGTCACGGATGACCAGCACCAAGCCCTTGGATCCGCTGCTCGTCGGGACCGTGAGCCGCCGGGTGTGCGTGTCGACCACACATTGCCCGTCGCTGCCCAGGTTGAGGATCTCCGCGGCATTCGGGATCGCGGCCGGATCGTGCACCACCACCTCGATCCGCTCACCGCCCACCCGCGCCTTCAGCTCGTCGGCCGTGCCTTCGGCGATGATCGTTCCGTGGTCGATGACGACGATCCGGTCGGCCAGCGCGTCCGCCTCCTCCAGGTACTGGGTGGTCAGCAGGATCGTGGAGCCCTCTCTGGCACGCTCGCGGATGACGTCCCACAGGTCCAACCGGCTGGCGGGATCGAGCCCCGTCGTGGGCTCGTCGAGGAACAACACCTCCGGGTGCGTGATCAAGCTGCCGGCGAGGTCGAGCCGACGGCGCATGCCACCGGAGTACGTCTTCGCGACCCGGTCCGCGGCATCGGCCAGTCCGAACTGCTCCAGCAGCTCGTCCGCCCGGGTCGCCGCATCGGCACTGGGGAGCTGGTAGAGCCGGCCGAACAGCCACAAATTCTCCCGGCCGGTGAGGTTCTCGTCGATGGCCGCGAACTGGCCGGAGAGGCCGATGCGGGCCCGCACCTCCTGGGGATCGGCGACGACGTCGTAACCCGCCACGGTGGCCCCGCCGGCGTCCGGGCGCAGCAACGTGGTGAGCATCCGGACCGTCGTGGTCTTCCCGGCCCCGTTCGGCCCGAGCAGCCCCACCACCGACCCCTGTGGAACGGCCAGATCGATGCCGCGGACGGCCTCGACGGCGTTGTCACCGGATCCGAAGGTCTTGCTCAGGCCAACGGCTGCTATGGCGTCGTTCACGCGCTGTCCTCTCGATGTCCTCTCGGTGTGCTCTCGGGCCTTGCACACCTGCCTCACGGCAAGCTTGCCGGCCGGCACCGACAACCACTGAATTGATTCTCATCGCCTTTCCGAAGGCCACCGGTCCTGCGTCGCGGCCCGCTCGTCGGGCGACTTGCCGACCGTCATCTCGGCGAACTCCACTCGTGGACCGTTCAACAGCGCGTCGGCCTCGTCGAGATCGAGCTCGCCAGCGGCCAGCCGCCGGAGCACCTGTTCGGTGTCGGGGTGCTCGGCGTCGCCCTGCGGTGGATGTGCAGCATGCTCCAGACCCAGCCGCGAGAGCAACTGCGCAAACCGCACCCGTGCGGTCGGATAGCTCACGCCCAGCTCCCGTGCCAGCTCACGCATATTGCCCCGAGAGACCAGGAAGCTGCGCAGGATGCGGCGATCGGATTCGCGCAGCGCGCAGTACGGGCACGAGGCGAACTGTCCGGACAGCTCGGTCCCGCACGAGCCACAACCCAGCCGGGTGACCCGAAGTTCGTCCCCGCAGACCGGGCAGTGACCCGGCGGCAGTCGGCGATCGCCGGTCACGCAGGCACCTTCACCGTCACGCTGCCCATAACCACCTCGACGTCGATCTCCGCGGTGCCGATGCCGACGACGAGGTCGCGGTCGGGGTCACGGCCGTGCCGTTCCGGGTCGACGGTGAACCGGCCTACCTGGACGTCGGAGCGCACTCGGGCGTCCGAGCCGGCCAGCAGGCTGAGCTGGAGCGAGCCGGATTCGCAGCGCAGCCGGGAGCGGCCGCGTGTCTGCTTCGTCTCTACTTGCGCCGAGCCGGCCTGTACCAGTACGTCGAGCGGGCTTTCACTGCCGCGCACGCGTAGGGAGCCCGCGGTGATACGAGCGTGGTCGAGCGCCCTCACGCCCTCGACGCGCGCCGACCCGGCGATGACCTCCACCCCGACCGGCAGGTCCGGCCGGACCCGCACGCGCAGTTCCAGGCCCTGGCCGAGCGTCTGCTGGAACCGGTCCGCGACCTCCCGCCAGCGCCGGTCGCTGATCAGCGCGAAGGCGTCGTCGGTCGGGATCGGCTCCACCTCCCCGGCGACCACCAGAGTGGAGTACTCGCGCCGGACGTGGTGGGGCCCCTCGATCGCGACCGTGGCCACCGACGGGTCGCCGACGATCCGGACCCGCCGCGACGTCGCCCGCACCAGCACTCGCTCGACGTCGGGCACTGCCGGCGGCTCGGCCGGCTGAGGGCTGTCGCTGGCCGATTCGGCGCTCCGCGGGCCCGGCGCGGCGTCGCCGTCGGACGCCTGCTCGATGATTCGCGAGGCCTCGGCTGGGTCGAGCCGGCCGGCGGCCACGTCTTCGAGAATGCTGCGGATGCTGGACTCGGTCATGGAGCCGATCCTGCGCTCCGTTGTTCCGTTCTGTCAAGTTACATTGTCGTACTGACAACATTGACTTAATCAAATGAGAGCTGGAACCCCGCTTCGCGGAGCGCTGCCAGGACATGCGCGCAGTGCTCGGCTCCTCGGGTCTCTACCTGGATGGCCACGTCGACCTCGTCCATGCGTAGCTGCGGCTTCGTTCGCTCGTGCACCACGTCGAGCAGGTTGGCGTCCGCTGCGGCGAGCTCGGCCAGCAGCGCGGCCAGTGCGCCCGGCCGGTCCGGCACCCGGACGCGGAACGACAGGTACCGCCCGCTTGCCGCGAGCCCGTGCCTGATCACACGCAGGAGCAGCAGCGGATCGACGTTCCCACCGGAGAGCACCACGACCACCGGCGGCTCGAACGCGTGCGGCTCCTGCAGCAACGCCGCCACGCCGACGGCGCCGGCAGGTTCCACGACCAGCTTGGCTCGTTCGAGCAGCAGCAGCAGCGCCCGCGCCGTGAGGTCTTCGCCGACGGTCCGTACCTCCTCGACGAACTCGCGAACGAGACCGAACGGGACCTCTCCCGGACGGGCGACCGCGATGCCGTCCGCCATGGTGGACATGGCGTCCAACGCCACCGGGTGCCCGGCTCTCAGCGAACCCGGGTACGCCGCCGCCCCACTCGCCTGCACACCGATGACGCGGGTCTGCGGCCGCGCATCCTTGACCGCCAGCGAGACGCCTGCGATCAGGCCGCCGCCGCCGACCGCGACGACAACGGTGCGCAGGTCCGGGCACTGCTCGACGATCTCCACGCCCACCGTGGCCTGTCCGGCCACGATGTCCGGGTGGTCGAACGGGTGGATGAGACACGCACCGGTCTCGGCTGCGAAGTCCCTGGCGGCGTGCACCGCTTCGTCGACGCTGGCGCCTGCGAACCGGACGTCAGCCCCGTACGTACGGGTCGCCTTCTCCTTGACGATGGGTGCGCCGCGCGGCATGAACACGGTCGCCTTCGCGCCCAACATGCTGGCCGCGAGCGCCACGCCCTGCGCGTGGTTTCCGGCGCTCGCGGCCACCACGCCGCGGGCCCGCTCGTCGGCAGCCAGCCGGGCGATCCGAACGTATGCGCCGCGGATCTTGAACGAACCGGCGCGCTGCAGGTTCTCGCATTTGAGGTACACCGGCCCGCCCACGAGGTCGGCCAGCCGCCGCGAGACCTCGAGTGGCGTCGGCCGGACGACGTCGCGCAGCAGGTCGCGGGCGTCGCGGACGTCGTCCATCGACACCGTCGTCATGGCGGCGATCCTGCCACTGCGTCGGATGCGGGATGACGTTCGGCAATGCCGAGGTTGGGACCGATGAGCGGCGGGCCATCACACGTCTACCCGTACGTCAGCATGCTGGCACAAGTAGCCTGCAGAGCTGTTCATGCACGGGCAGGCTTGGTGTACGTGGTCATTCCGGGACGGTGACGGACGAGAGAGGCGGACCACGTGGCGGAGCCTGAGACGGAGGCCGGGCCGGACCAGCACGGATACCTGTCGCACCGGCAGATCCTGGTGGTGCTCGGCGGCCTGATGACCGGCATGTTCCTCGCCGCCCTGGACCAGAGCATCGTCGGCACTGCGCTACCCCGGATCGTGAGCGACCTCGGTGGCCTCAACCACCTTTCCTGGGTGGTCACCGCCTACCTGCTGACGTCCACCGCCTCCACACCGCTGTGGGGCAAGATCTCCGACCTCTACGGCCGCCGGCCGATGTTCCAGGCGGCCATAGTGGTGTTCCTCGGCGGGTCGCTTGTGGCCGGCGCCGCCGCCAGCATGGCGGTGCTGATCGCCGGGCGGGCGGTCCAGGGCCTTGGCGCCGGCGGCTTGATAGCACTCGCGCTGGCCACCATCGGCGACGTCATCCCACCGCGGGAGCGCGGCCGGTACCAGGGATACTTCGGCGCCGTATTCGGCACATCCAGTGTCGCCGGTCCGCTACTGGGCGGCTGGTTCACCGACGGCCCCGGCTGGCAGTGGATCTTCTGGATCAACATCCCGATCGGTATCGCCGCGATGGTCGTCACGTCGGTCGCGCTGCGCATGCCCTCCGTCCGGCACAAGCACTCGATCGACTACGTCGGAGCCGCACTGATCGTCGCGTCGGTCAGCTCGATCTTGCTCTTCACCGCGTGGGCGGGCCCGGAGTTCGGCTGGCGCGATCCGTTGTCGCTTGGCTTGCTGCTCACCGGACTGTCGCTCGCCGTGTGCTACGTCCTCGCGGAGTCGCGCGCCGCGGAGCCGATCCTGCCGCTGCGGCTGTTCCGGAACAAAGTGTTCAGGCCGACGATCCTGTTCTCCGCCATCATGGGCCTGGCCATGTTCGGCGGGATCATCTTCCTCCCGGTGTACCTGCAGGTCGTCAAAGGCATGTCGCCCACCGAGTCAGGACTTGCGCTGCTGCCGATGGTCATCGGAATCTTCGCCACGTCCATCACGTCGGGGCGGCTGGTTTCGCGTACCGGCCGGTACAAGCTGTATCCGATCATCGGCGCCGTCGTGACCGGGGTCGCCGCCGTGCTGCTCTCGACGTTGCACGCCACGACCCCGTACTGGCAGATCGCGATGTACTTCTTCGTCTTCGGCGCGGGTCTCGGCTTCACGTTGCAGATCGTGGTCGTCGCGGTGCAGAACGCGGTGGAGCGTCGCGACATGGGTGCCGCGACGTCGAGCGTGACCTTCTTCCGGTCGATGGGTGCTGCATTCGGGACGGCAATATTCGGTGCGATCCTCACCACCCGGCTGGGCCACTACCTTGCGGCTGGCGACGGCGGGGCGGCGCTGTCCGGCGAGGCCGACCTGGCGAACAACGTGCAGGCCATCCAGGCGCTCCCGGCCGACGTCAAGGCGGTCGTCGTCGACGCATGGGTGCGCGCCTTGCACGACGTCTTCCTGACCGCCGTGCCTATCCTCGCCGTCGGGTTCGTCGCGGCCTTGTTCATCCCGGAGCGTCCGCTGCGCGGAGTGGCTCCGATCAGCCCTGACGTCGAAGCTGAGGTCACATGAAGTTCGCCTGGCTGTGCAGCCACGAGTCGTTCCAGCCGGAAGCGCTGGTGGCGCAGGCGGTGCTTGCCGAGAGCGCTGGCTTCGACATGGTCACCGGGGCCGACCACTTTCACCCGTGGGTCGATGACATCTCGGCGGCGAGCTTCGTATGGACCTGGTTCGGCGCAGTTGCCCAGGTGACGTCGCGCGTGGAGCTCGCGACAAGCGTCACCGCGCCACTGTTCCGTTACCACCCAGCGCTAATCGCGCAGGCCGCGGCGACGGTCGACCGGCTCTCCGGCGGCCGCTTCCGGCTCGGGGTCGGCACCGGCGAGGCGATCAACGAAGTGCCACTGGGCTATGACTTCCCCGGCCATGCGGAGCGGATCGCCCGGATGGACGAGGCTCTCGCGATCATCGGCGGACTGCTGTCCGGGGACACGCTCTACGTTCGAGGCCGTTACTACACGGCCAACGGCGCCCGGCTCTACAGCCCTCCGCTCGGGAAGCTTCCGATCTGGATGGCGGCGGGAGGCCCCAAATCAGCCACGTTTGCGGGTCGGCACGCCGATGGGCTCATCACCAGCGTCAAGGACTCTGCCACCGCAGTGCAGAACGTGATTCGGCCGTACCGCGAGGCGGCAGCGGCACGGGGTGTCGCCACTACAGTGCTGGCGACCCGCTGGGTCGTACTCGCGCGTGACGACGAAGAGGCCTGGGAGGCATTGGCGCCGATGCGCGGGCTGCGCGCGCCCGGTCGGCTCGAGGTCGCCGACCCGGCGGTGCTGCGTAGGCGCGCCGACCAGATGGGCCGCTCCGACGTGCTCGGCCAGTTCACCGTCGTCAGGGATGTCGAGGAGCTCACCGGCGCTTACCTGCCGCTGGTGCGCGACGTCGACGCCGACTACGTCGCCATCCAAGTCGCAAGCGTCGACCCAGTACGGACGATCGATCTGATCGGGTCGCTGGTGCTTCCCAAGCTAAGGGCCGCCACCCCGTAGCGGTCGACGGCTCAGCTCACCAAGGCGTCGAGGGC